>CAYYAU010000147.1:0-3887 GCA_964469765.1 uncultured Clostridia bacterium
CTTCCATCTTCACTGCTAATTACTTTATCCACAAAAAGAAATGGTGGCCTATGAGGTATAATTTTCTGTATTTCTTGAATAGAAATTATCTTGCCTTTAATTTTTTCTTCTTCAACAGAGACAACCTCCATTAGAGACTTTGCTTTATCTATGATTCTTCCCAATCTTCTTGCCAAAGCTATATTTGAAGCATGTCCACATCTTATACCAATAATATGGGCTTTTAGAGGTCTTCCGACTAAATAAATATCCCCTAATAAATCTAACATTTTATGTCTAACAAATTCATCTGGGAATCGTAATGAGTCATTATTTTTAATACCCTTTTCTGTAATAACCACAGCGTTTTCCAAACTCCCTCCTAATGCTAATCCTTCTCTTTTTAATATCTCTATTTCATGCTCAAAACAATAAGTTCTTGCTGGTGCTATTTCCTTTTCAAAGTTTTCTTCATTTATTACTTGAGAACAGTATTGTGTTTTTAATATAGGATGATTATAATCAATTGTGACACTCACCTTAAGTTTATCCGAAGGCAGTAAGATAAGATGGACATTATCTGTGGAATATTCAATAGGTTGAGTAATTGTATAGTAATTCTTAGGAGCGTTTTGTTCCTCAATGCCGGCTTCTTTAAGAATCTTTAACAAAGGAAACACACTGCCATCGGTTACAGGCGGTTCGTTATTATTCAGAATTACCTCAATATTGTCTATGCTTAATCCACATAAAAGAGCCATAATATGTTCCACAGTATGAACCTCTATTTTTCCGTTTCCCAGGGTGGTTCCACGAGCCACACCAATTACATTTTTAATATTCGCTTCAATACTTGGGTTTCCTGGTAAATCGGACCTTACAAATTTTATTCCTGTATTTTCAAGTGCAGGTTTAAATTTAATAAAAACCTGATTTCCAGTATGAAGCCCAATACCTGCAAAACTCACAGTTTTTTTAATAGTTCTTTGTTTCTCCATATATCCTTCTCCTTTATCTTCTGGTATAAAATATGATTATTTAGAAGACTCCTTTTTTCTCTTAAAATTTTTCAATTTATTTATGTCGTTATAAATCTGAGGAAGTTTAGATATTAATGCATTAAGTCTTTTTGCTAATTTATGTTCTCTTGCCGGATATCCAGAGACCACTATGTTTTTCTTTAGAGAATGTGTTACCCCTGCTTGAGCTGCAACAATACATCCTCTTTCTATTTTAATATGTCCTACAATTCCTGCTTGACCAGCTAATTTTACATTATCTTCTATTATAGTACTTCCGGCAATTCCTACTTGGGCCGCAATGAGACAATTTTTACCTATTTGAACATTATGAGCAATTTGAACGAGATTATCTATTTTTGTACCTTCACCAACAACAGTTTTTCCAAGTGTTGCTCTGTCAATTGTTACATTAGCACCTATCTCCACATCATTTTCTATTTGAACATAGCCGATTTGTGGAATCTTATAATGTTTATTATCTTTTGTAATAAATCCAAATCCATCAGACCCTATTACAGTTCCACTATGAATAATAACATTATTTCCAATTCTACTTTTTTCCAGAATTGAAACATTTGGGTAGATTGTAACATTTTTTCCAATAAAGGACCCTTTTCCAATAAACACATGTGGAAAAACAACACTTTTTTCTCCTATGAAGACATTATCTTCTATTATACAGAAAGCCCCAATAGATGCATCCTTCTCAATTTCTGAAGATGGGGAAATCCTTGCTGTTTTGTCAATGCCTCTAATCTGTCTTTTTTCAATAAACTTTTCAACAAGCCTAGTAAAAACAAGATATGGATGCTCCACCACAATTTGAGATCCGGAAAATCCTTCTATACGTTCGTTAACAATCAATGCACTTGCTTTGCTCTTTTTAGCGAGTGGGATAAATCTTTTATCAGAAACAAAACTTATATCACCCTGTTTACATTCCTCTATAGAGGCAAGCCCTTCTATTATAACATTTTTATCTCCAACAATAGTTCCATTTACCCACTTAGCTATTTCCGAGACTTTATATCTCATTTGACTATTTCCTCTTTCTCTAAATACTCTTTATTTAACCGTTTAATGACATCATTTGTAAGATCAATTTCTTTCTCGCTATATACAATATTTTTTTTATCTAAAACTATATCTATATGTCGAAGCCGAGCCACTTTCTGAATAGTATCATAGATTTTCCCCAAAATCTGATTTCGTATTTCTTTTTCCCTTTGAGTAAAAGACTTCTCTAAAAGATCAATTGTTTCTTTTGTAATAATAGTTGAAGTAGAAATGGATATCGTTGATGTGGATATACTTACTGTTGAACTTGAAATACTTACTACAGGAGCGGATGCCATTATAACAGAATATGTAGAGATTGAAAGAGGCATAAATACCGTTGGCGAAGTTAAAAGGTCTGAAGATGTTTTCAATTGACTGATAATCTTTTCTCTGTTTAATCTAATTTCTTCACTCAATGTTTCTCTTGCTTTTTGCGTTGCAAGATATTCATTAAAAACCCTTTCAATATCTACATATCCAATTTTCTCAGAAGAAATTAATATTCCCTCTTGTGCATATAATTTAAAGAAAAAAAATGGAAGTAAAAATAATATTGATATATAGCGTTTCAATGTTTCCTCCTAATTATACACTCTCATTATTGAAAAATTTGCCCCAGCGTGAAATACCATTGAGATTTTTCTTCCCCAGGTTTATGATTTAACCCATATCCCCAATCTAATCTAATTGGAAACGCCGGGGTAGTAAATCTAATACCAGCCCCAACACCTATTTTCATTTGATTTTCTTCTGGTCCAATTGAGAGGTTAATATCCCCCTTATTCCAGGTTCCTCCTATATCTAAAAATATAGCCCCTAAAAGAATTGAATGTCCGTGTTCTCTTACAATTGGAAATTTATATTCAAGATTATTTATTAATGTAATTTCTCCACCTTCATCAGGACCAACCTGTCCTCTATAATTATAACCTCGGATACTTTCCGCTCCACCGGCATAAAACCTTTCATAAATAGGTGTTTCCTCAGATGGGGAAAAACTGTCAATTCTTCCATACTTAAACTGCTCACAAAGAACAAAATACCAGAATGTTTTCAAAAACCATCTGGTAACACCAACTATTTTTACAAAATTATTATCTCCTCCCAATATTCCACCAGCTAATTCAATAGATAAACTGTTGTAGGAACCCTTTGATGGATCAAAAATGTTATCTCTAGAATCTCTTATTATAAAAGAGGTTATACTACTTGTTTTTTTCTTACCTTCATATTGTTTATAGTCTGTTTCTGCTTCATATATTTTATTTTCTTCGTAAGTATAAATAAATCTTAAACTTAAGATATCACTTAAATACGGTCCTAATTTTACATCTCCGCCAACTCTTTTCTTTTTATATAAATCTAAATCTCTTGTAGTGTTATATACGTCAACACCAAAATATAGATGTTTTCTTGCTAACCACGGGTCAATGAACCCTATCTCATAGTTTACTTTTTTAGCTCCGAACTCCATTGTTGTTCTTATCTGTTGTCCTTTTCCAAACAGATTAATTTGAGATATTTGGAATGTTCCCAAAAACTTATCTTGAGAGCTATACCCAGCACCTAAAGTTAGAACACCCGTTCTTTGTTCAGTAACACCAAACACAAGGTTTAGTTTATTCTGATAGGGTGTTTCGTTTATATCAACTCTTACATCGGAAAAAAACCCTAAGTTATAAATTTTCTCTTGAGATCTTCTTATTTTAGACACATTAAATGGGTCTCCTTCCTTAATAAGAATCTCTCTTCGAATAACATATTCTTTAGTAACATAGTTACCTTCTATATATATAGTATCAATATAAACGACATAATTTTCATTAA
>CAYYAU010000148.1:0-3886 GCA_964469765.1 uncultured Clostridia bacterium
ATGAGAAGATACTGGTTATATATCCTTCGTACAATAGGGATAAAGTCTCCCAAAAAATAGAAGAATTAGAAAAGATAATTGAAAAAATAGATGATGAGCTACTTTTAAAACAAATAAAAAGGATTGTTCCAAACTATAAACCAAGTCTGAATGCTCAACAAATTTCTTCTTATCAACAAAATAAAGATTTGAAGAAAGAAAGTATTGACATTCTTATAGCGGATGATGAAATAATAATTCAAAATATGTTGAGTAAATTTTTAGAAGGGAAGGGATACAACACATTGGTTGCTTCTGCAGGGAAGGAGGCAGTTGATATTATTAAAAATAATAATATTCGTTTAGCTATTTTGGATATTAGGATGCAGGGTTTTATGGATGGTATTCAGACTTTAAAACACATTAAAAGAATAAATAGAGATGTAGAGGTTATATTGATGACCGGATTTGGGGATGAAAAAACAAGAAGACTGAGTAACAAACTTGGTGCATATGCGTATCTTGAAAAGCCATTTGATTTAAAGGATATTCAATATCACATAGAAAAAATGGTTAATCGAGCCCATATTCAATAGTCTTCAATAGTAGTGAAGAAATATATATTAAAGGTAAATAAAAAATGCAGATGGATATGGCACCAGAACAGAGAGAATTAATGATGCTTACACCAAAGATGCGTCTTAATATGTATGTGCTACAATTAAACATTATAGATTTAGGAGTTTTCTTACGAGCAGAATTAGAAGAGAATCCTCTTCTTGAAGAAGAATCTGTGAATGACCGAGAAGAGAATAAGTTTAATGAGGAAATATCGATGCTTAATAATGGTTTTACTGATTATCAACAAGCGGATGAAGAAAGAGAAGAAAAAAGACAGTACATTGAAAGTTTAATTACAAAAAAAGAAAGTCTATATGAACATCTTATTTGGCAACTTGATGTCCTTGGAAAAGATGAAGAAGAAAAACGAATCGGAAGATTCATAATTTCTCATCTTGATAATAATGGTTTTTTAACTATTACATTAAAAGAAATCAGGAAGAAACTAAATACTGATTTTAGAAAGTTTAAACAATGTCTTTCACTTATAAGGAGTTTTGACCCCGGTGGCGTAGGTGCACGGAATATAAAAGAGGCACTTATTATACAACTTCTCGTAAGCGGTAAAAAAGATAGAAATCTTTATAGAATAATTTATAGGCATTTAGAAGACTTAGAAAAAGGTAATTTTGAAGAGATTAGCAAAAGACTTTCTATTTCTTTGGAAGAGATTAATAAAGATAAAAGGAGAATATCATACCTTACTCCAAAGCCCGGCATAAATTTTGGTAGGGAGAATGTTTTGTATATCACTCCAGATATTATTTTAAATAAAAGTAACGGTTCTTACAAAGTAGAAATAAATGAAAGAAACCTTCCAAGACTTAAAGTTAACCATATGTATAACTTTATTTTAAAAGATAATAAAACTCCAGAAGACACAAGAGAATTTGTTAGAAAGAAACTTTTAAATGCACAGTGGCTTGTTGATGCAGTGAAACAGAGAAAAAAGACTATTGCTCGTATTTGTGAATACTTAGTTGAAAAACAAAAGGATTTCTTAAGCACAGGAGATGTTGCGGTAAAGCCCTTAACCTTGAAACAAGTAGGAAAGGTACTACTAATAAGTGAGGCTACTGTAAGTAGAGCTGTTTCTAATAAGTATATCCAAGTGTCTCAAAGAGTGTTTCCACTTAAGGACTTTTTTGCAGGCGAAATAAAAACAATAAATGGTAAGGCTATTTCAAATAGAAGAGTCAAACATAAAATACAAAGATTAATTGAGAATGAAGATACTAAAAAAACTTTGAGTGATGAAGATATAACATTAATCCTTAAGAAAGAAGGCATAAATATTTCAAGACGAACAGTTGCTAAATATAGACATAAGTTAGGATTTTTACCATTTTATCTGCGTAAAAAAACACAAATGAAAAAATAGGGATAATCTACATTAATAAATACTGATAACAACTGGAAAATTGTTAAATATAATGGTTAACTCTTTCCTAAAGAATTGAAGAAAATGTTTAAAACTGGACGGAAAATAATTATTCTTTTGCTTGGAACAGTGCTTTTTATTTGGGTAATGGATGCCGTATTAGATACAATAGTATTTTATAAAGGAACAACGTTAGATGTGTTGGTATTTGACAGAATCAAACACGCAATCTATTTTAGAGTAGTGGTTGTGACTAGTTTTGTTATATTTGGTATGCTTATCTCCAGAATTTTGGTTAAGCAGAGAAAAATAGAAGATGCGTTAAGAACAAGTGAGGAGAAGTATCGTGAGCTTGTTAACACTTCTGTTGACGGTGTAGTATCTGTTGATTCTAATATGAACATTATTTTGTGGAACCCTGGGGCAGAAAGGATATTTGGTTTTAAAGAAAAGGAAATTCTTGGAAAGTCTTTAAGTGAGATTTTTATAAAAAATCAAAAAGACAAAGATGTTTTTGGAATATTTAGACAAGGAGAGATTCCTATTGGGAAAGTTTTTGAACTTGAAGGTATACGGAAAAACGGCAGAAGAGTTCCGATTGAAATTTCGGTTTCTTCTAGAAAAATGGATGGGTCATACATTGTTACAGTCATTGTCAGAGATATTACTCAAAGAAAGAAAATGGAGGAGGAACTTTTAAAAGCTAAGAAACTTGAATCTATTGGAATTCTTGCAGGAGGTATTGCGCATAATTTTAAAAACTTTTTAACTGCAATTTTAGGAAATATTACTCTTGCAAGAATGTCTGTAAATCCCAAAGATGAAATTTACTCAATATTAAATGAGGCTGAGAGAGCATCTTTACAAGCTAAGAATTTAACGCAACAATTACTTGTATTCTCAAAAGAAGGGATGCCTGTTAGAAAAAGAGCTTCTATCTCAGAGTTAATAAAGGAATCAACAATATTTGTATTAAGAGGTTCAAATGTTAAATGTGAATTTTATATTTTGGATAATCTTTGGCCTGTTGATGTGGATAAAGGGCAGATGGGTCAGGTTATTAATAATTTAGTTATAAATGCTAAAGAAGCTATGCCAGAAGGTGGGATGATTCAAGTAAATGCAGAAAATGTTAAGATTGAGCAGGATAAGGCAGTGCATCAAGTTTCTTTAAACAAAGGTAGATATGTAAAGATATCAATAAGAGACCACGGTAAAGGTATACCTGAAGAATATTTATCAAAAATATTTGACCCTTATTTTACAACGAAAGAGAAAGGGAGTGGACTTGGTCTTGCAACCGCCTATTCAATTATTAAAAAACACGATGGGTATATTTTTGTAGAATCAAAAGAAGAAATTGGAACAATTTTTTATATCTATCTACCCGCATCTGAAAAAGAAATATCAGAAAAGAAAAAGGATGAAGAAGAGTTTATTGTTGGAAAAGGAAGAATTTTAATAATAGATGATGAAGAGATAATAAGAGATGTTATGAAAAGAATGATTAAACATATAGGATATGACGTAGATTTTGCTAAAGATGTACAAGAGGCAATTAAAATTTATAAAAAAGCTTTGGAGTCAAACCAACCTTTTGACGTTGTTATTGTAGATTTGGTTTTACGAGCTGGAATGGGAGCTAAAGAGGTTCTTAAGAAGTTGATAGAAATAAATCCATATGTTAAGGTAATTGTTTCAAGTGGAGATTCTGATAATCCAATAATTAATAATTTTAGTGAGTATGGGTTTGTTGATGCTTTAAAAAAGCCATTTGAAATCAAAAGGTTAAGCGAGGTATTGAATAAAATAGTTAGTAACTGATATAAGATAGAAAAACAGAGAGTTATAGGGTTATTAGAATATAGAAACCAGAGTATAGCTAACAGAAAGACAGATGTGGGA
>CAYYAU010000149.1:0-3828 GCA_964469765.1 uncultured Clostridia bacterium
AAGTCAAAACATCTTCAAGAGCGGTTACAGTTGGCCAGTGACCAGCAGAAGCACCGTAATAGATACTAAGTGCACTACGTAATGCACCAAGGTTTCCTTTACAAGCCGCTTCTCTTGACCTACGGATTAGGTTAGCAAACCTGGGGATAGCAACTGCTGCTAAAATACCGATAATTGCAACCACAATCATAAGTTCAATCAAGGTAAATCCTTTGCTTTCTCTTTTTACCTTTAACATACCTATCTCACCTCCCTTACTCCCTTAGAATGAATTTAACATAATAAAGACCCATTTAAATAGGGAGTACTTTTAATTTTACCATAAATAATAAAGATGTCAACACCTCTTTACAGAACTTCAAAATCTACAAAAATCTCTTGTTTTTCTGCTGTTTTTTGAATTGTGTAAAGTTATAGTTGTTAACCAGACTGGCTAGAAGTGGGTTGTGTTTTTTTAGGTCCTTTAATCAAAGCAATTATAAGACCAATAACTCCAAGAATAAGTCCAACCCAACCCAATGTTACATTAGCAATAATACCTAAGATAATCGCCACAATACCAAGGATAATACCTAACACCTTTACATTTGCTAAAGCACAAATTAATGCAACAATACCAACAATCAATGCAACAATACCCATTGTCTCACCTCCCTTTCATAGATTTTCTTTCCATACAATATATTTCTACATTTTTCCTGCAAGCTGTCCCATCTGAAATAAAGGAAGATACATTGCTATGACAAACACACCAATAATAATCCCCATTAACACAATTATCACTGGTTCAATAAGTGAAGTCAGCCCAATAACAGCAGCATCAACCTCCTGGTCATAAAAATCAGCAATCTTAGCAAGCATTGTATCTAAGTTTCCTGTCTCCTCACCAACAGAAATCATCTGAATAACCATTGGTGGAAACACATTACTCACTTTTAATGGAGGGGCTATCCTTTCTCCTTCTCTTATACTTTCCCTTGCAGTTAATACAGCCTTTTCAATAACCCTATTTCCTGATGTTTTTGCAACGGTCTCTAATCCTTGAAGAATAGGAACACCGCTTTTTATTAATGTTCCTAAGGTTCTGCTAAACTTTGCTATTGCAACCTTTCTAAGTAAAGGACCAATCACAGGTAACCTAAGTAATAAATGGTCAATCTTCATTGAACCTGTCTCTGTTTTATAATACCTTTTTAATAATAAAACAAAAACTACCAATACAATAAATATAAAAAATATATATTTCTTAAGGAGTTTACTCAAACCAATCAGAAGTCTTGTAAGAAAGGGAAGATCTGCTCCAACAGAAGAGAATATAACTTCAAATTTAGGAATAATAACAATAAGAAGAAACGTTCCAATCCCAGCGGCAACAAGGGCAATTACTGCTGGATACATCAAAGCAGACCTTATCTTTCCTCTTAAGTTCTGAGTAGCCTCTAAATATCCAGAAAGCCTTTCTAAAATTACATCCAAAATACCACCTAACTCTCCTGCTTTTATCATACTAACATAAAGCTCAGAAAAAACATGTGGATGTTTTGACATAGCATCCGCAATTGAGATACCTGTTTCAATATCATCCCGAATAGAGGTAATAACATTCTTAAAAGCAGGGTTTCTTAGCTGGTCAATTATAATATTTAATCCCTGGACAATCGGCACACCCGCATTAATCATAGTTGATAGCTGTCTACTGAATAACACAATATCCCTCAGTTTAATTTTCTTCTTTAATCCTGCGCCTAATAAACCTTTTAATCCTGTTTTTGAAAGCCGTCCTGTCTGGCTAATTTCTAACACAACATATCTTTGTCTATGTAACTGTTCTATCACAAACCGTTGTTCTTTAGCTTCCATTGTGCCTGTATGAATAGCCCCTCCTGGTGTTACTGCTTTATAACTAAATTGAGGCATAACAATCACCCCTACTAAAATTATAATAAATTAAGACTTTTTTGCTATTCTCTTCAAATCCTCTGGGTCTAAACTGTAATTGAATGCCTGCTGAAAACTAATCTCTTGCTTTCTATAAAGCTCATAAAGGCTCATATTTAAAGTCTGCATTCCATACTTACCACCAGACTGAATATGAGACTGAATCTGTTCAATTTTTTCTTCTCTTATTAAATTTCTTACAGCAGGCGTTGCTATTAACACCTCACAGGCTAATATCAGACCTTTCTTTATATCCCTCGGCACTAATCTCTGACACAAAATTGCCTGCAAAACAAAAGAAAGCTGTGACCGAACCTGTTCCTGTTGATGTGGAGGAAACACATCAATAACTCTGTTTATTGTCTGTACAGCATCAGTCGTATGCAATGTCGCGAAAACAAGATGACCTGTCTCTGCTACTGTTAGTGCTGTGTTTATGGTCTCTAAATCTCTCATCTCTCCAATTAATACAACATCTGGGTCCTGACGCAATATTCTTCTTAATGCCTGATGGAAAGATTCTGTGTCACTGCCAACCTCCCTCTGATTAATAATGCATTTTTTATGTTGATGCACATACTCAATAGGGTCCTCAATCGTCACAATATGAGCATTGATATGTTGATTTAAGTAGTTAATAATTGATGCCAATGTTGTTGTTTTACCACAGCCTGTTGGTCCTGTAACTAAAACAAGACCACTTCTTAGATTAACAATACTGTTTATCACTTTAGGAAGGTTTAACTCCTCAAAAGTAAAAAACCTATTTGGAATAGTCCTTAATGCAGCAGCAACCGCGCCTCTTTGTCTAAACACATTCATCCTTATTCTACCTAACTCCTTACTTCCAAAAGAAAGGTCAAGTTCCATTTCATGCTCAAATTTTTCCTTTTGTCTTGATGTAAGTATACTGTATATTAACTTCTGGCAGTCTTCAGCAGATAATGGCTCAAACTCTGTAGGAATAAGCTCGCCATCAATTCTTAATATAGGAGGTGCTCCTGAGGTCAAATGAAGGTCAGAAGCATTTCTCTCTCTTGCCATCCTTAAAAGCTGTTCAATACTAACAATCATATATTTCCCTCTGATAAAACCACACTAATATGTCAGTACTATCTACCTCATATATAGTAGTTTGTTTTTTTTCTATTCTACATCAGCAAATGTAACCCTTAACACCTCCTCAACAGTTGTAACACCATTTAGAAGCTTCTTTATAGCAGCCTCTCTTAATGTCATCATTCCGTTCTTTCTTGCAACCGATTTTATCATATGAGTAGGAGCTCTATCTAAAATAAGCTCCTTTATTTCATCATTCACTTCCATAAGTTCAAAACAGCCAATTCTTCCTCTGTATCCTGTCTTACTACAGTGGTCACATCCTTTTCCTTTATATAATGTTATTTTTCCTCCTTCAGGTAAGGTTTCTTTTTTTACTCCAATATTTGTCAAAAATTCAATTGGAACCTCATATGGCTCTTTACAGTGTTTACAGATAACCCTCACTAACCTCTGAGCAATTACCATAACAACAGTTGAGCTGGTTAAGAATGGCTCAACCCCCATATTATTCAATCGTGTCACAGCACCTGGCGCATCATTAGTATGTAAAGTAGAAAAAACCAGATGACCAGTCAATGCAGCATTTATTGCTATCTCAGCTGTTTCGGTATCTCTTATCTCCCCCACCATAATAATATCTGGGTCTTGTCTTAGAAAAGACCTTAATCCTGCTGCAAATGTAAGCCCTATTTCTGGTCTAGCCTGAACCTGATTAATCCCTGATAATACATACTCAACAGGGTCTTCTATGGTAATGATGTTTCTATCTGGATAATTAAGTGTTGTAAGTGTAGACCCTATAGTAGTAAGAATAGTTTCTATTTGATC
>CAYYAU010000150.1:0-3819 GCA_964469765.1 uncultured Clostridia bacterium
TATCAGTAAACCAGAATGGAATTCGGTTTGTGAGCGTTTCGCCACTGAAATAGAGGGACGAAGGAGGAACTCTGAGAGCCACATTGCAAAACAGGTAAACTCAGTCGTAAATATTTTACCAATAATGAACATAGAGAATAATTTTTGGGACAACTTTAAAAAATATTGAGAATGAAGAATTTTTGACAGACTTCAAAAATTTTATATATTATGTAAAAAATAATCAAATCAAACTTACTCCTAAAATTAGAATAATTCCACGTAAACATTTGTATGCGATAAATTCACTTTTAGAGTGACCTTATTGTAACATATCTCAATAATTAAGGATTAACTTGACATATATTTATCAGTTTAATATAATAGACAAGTGTCTAATACATTAAACTATATAATTCCATGAAAAAGAATATAGTAGATTCAGTTTTTAGGTTCACAAATGCTCAGAAAGTATTATCTTTTCTCGCTGATAATACAGGAAGAGAATTTTCAGGTAGTGAAATTCAAAGGGCAACCAGTGTTAGCAAAGCAGGTGTCTATTTGACCCTGAGAGAATTAGTAAAATGTAAACTTGTTGTTAAAGTTAAAAAGGGAGGACTACTTCTTTTTACTGTGAATTACGAGAATCCTTTAGTGAAGCAGTTTAAGGTATTATTGAACATTATACGGCTAAAGCCCATCTTAAATTCACTTAGAGACTTATCAATAAAAATAACGCTCTATGGAAGTGTAAGTCGTGGTGAGGATTTTCCTGATAGTGATATTGATCTGTTCATTGTTTCAAGAGATCCAGAAACGATTAAAGTAAAACTGTCTAAAATAAAATTAAGCAGAAAAATACAGACAGTTATAAAAACACCTTCTGAAATTCCAGAATTTAAAGAGAAAGAAAAAATATTTTTTGAGGAAGTGTCACGGGGTATCACTCTCTGGGAGGCTAAGGAATGACACTGGAATATGAGAATTGTTTGAAAAAAGGTAAAATAAAGCCATTTTCAAGAGGAAGGACGCTTGCTCCCAAAGAAATTGAAACAGCAATATCTGACCTTAAACGGGCAAAAAAAACATTTGAAGAAAACGACTATAAATGGGCCACAGTACAAATATATTATTCTATGTTTCACAGTGCAAGAGCATTATTGTATTCAAATAACCTTAGAGAACATAGTCATTATTGTCTTATTGCTGCAGTAAGGACACTTTTTATTGATACAGGAAAAATACCGGTACATTTTATAGAGGCTCTGCAAGAAGCCAAAAACCTTAGAGAAGATGCTGATTATTACAGCAGATGGTCAAAAGTGGGATGTGAAAAACTTCTTAAAACTGCTGAAGAATTCTTGAATACTGTAAAAAACATAGTAAAATAGTCAGGATTTTTTCTGTTTTTACTTCAATCATGTTTACTGGATTTGTAATAATTTTTCCTGTCTCTTGCTTGACAGTAATCGGGATATCCTCAATTAGTGAAGATTCTTCTTGAACCTCTTTCAGTTTTTATAGTACCATAGCTGAAGTTATCAGTAAACCAGAATGGAATTCGGTTTGTGAGCGTTTCGCCACCTCAGAGTTTAAAGTTGAAACTATAAATAAAGTAGAAGTGAAAAAATGACCTTTTATGAAGAGATATTTCGGGGGTTTCAAATGAAAATTACAGATAAGAAAATAAGAGAAAACTGGATTAAGAATAAATACCTTAAGGATATTAACTTTTATAAAAAAGACAAACTAAAAGAAGTTTATATAATAATAGAGTCACCTGTATCCTTTGAGCAAGCACGAAAGACTGTTATGTTTATTAAAGTAGATAATTTGAGATTACCAATAATTTCTATAGATAATCTAATTAAAATGAAAAGGAAATTAGGACGAACAATTGATAAGTTAGCTATAGAAGAATTAAAGAAATAAAATTATTGAGGAAGAGTCTATAATTTTCAAATGGGAAACTGAAAAGGAACCTCTTTTAAGATTGTTGAAGATATCACATAAGAAAAAGTTAGAGTGACTTTATGAAATGCATGAGTTCATTGTTAAATGTTCATCGCAACGGATAAAGTCAATCCGATGGAAACTGAGACAAATCCATTAGGTTCTATCTTAATCTGTCCTTAAAGGCTGGATTCAAATAGTTGTCTTTCTTGCCGTGGTCTTTTTCTCTCTGGGAAAACAGTAATTTTTAATTGATTTCTTCTTCTATCTGTGTTATAATTTTGTTACATAGAGTGTTAAGGTCTTTTATTCCATTAGCCTAAATTATTTAATATAATACTAAATCTTAAATCTGTAATTATGCGGACGAAGTAAAGTGAGGGTCCTAACTTTCCTTATTATTTTGATTTAGGAAGGAAATAATGGATTCTTTTTAATTAAAGGTTCATTTATAAATTTATGAAAAAACAGATTTTAATTCATTTATTGGTAATAATGGCATTTGGATTGATAGCTTATTCAAACTCTTTCTATAATCAGTTTTTATATGATGATAAACATTATATTGTAAGAAATCCTTATATAAAGGATTTCTCACATTTGAAGGACATCTTTACTAAAAACGTAGGAGCAGGGGTTTACCGTAAAGACAATTTTTATAGACCTCTGCAGTTATTATTATATTCAGTTGTGTATCATTTTTCAGGTCTTCGTGTGATTGGATATCATCTTTTAAACTTTTTACTTCATTTATCAAACGTCTATTTAATATACCTTTTTAGTTTGCTGTTATTCAAAAGAAAGAATATTTCTTTTGTTATTTCTTTATTATTTATGGTATATCCTATACATACCGAAGCCATAACTTATATTAATGGTACTGCAGACCCATTAGCGATGTTTTTTGGTTTACTTGCATTGGTTTTCTATTTAAAAACAGAAAAGAGCTTAATTTATTATTTTCTTTCTTTAGTATGGTTTGTTTTTGCTCTTATGTCGAAAGAAACTATTGTAATACTTCCATTATTGATTGTTATTATAGATATATTTAGGAAAGAGTTTAGCAAAGAAAATTTTCCGAGATATTTTCCCTACTTTATATTAGTATTTTTTTACATCTTTGGAAGAATCACATTGCTTAATTTTACAGGGAGTCTAAACCTGTTTAAAACAAGTAACCTCTATACTCAAAACATTCATTATAGACTGTTTACATTTCTGGCAAACTTGGTTGACTACTATAAATTATTAGTATTTCCTGTCAATTTGAAATATGATAGAACTATGGTGGTATATACTTCCTTTACTAATTCAAAAGTCTTATTATCATCTCTTTTTGGCTTTATATTTTTGATTTTTGCTTATAACTCTTTTAAAAATAAAAGAATTGTGTTTTTAGGAGTTATGTGGTTTTTTATTTCGCTTATTCCTGTCTCAGGTATAATTCCAATTAATGCATTTATTATGGAACATTGGTTATACTTTCCTTCTATTGGATTTTTAATGATAGTGGGCAATATGATGGAGGTGTTAGATAAGAACGTTGTATTTAGTAAAAAACGGCATATTTATATAAAAGTCAATATTCTTTTAATATTTATAATAGGTGTTATTTTCGCTCATTTAACATTTAAAAGGAACAAGGATTGGAAGGACCCAATAACTTTTTATACTAAAATCTTAGAGCATAATCCTAATATTCCCAGGGTCCATAATAACTTAGCTATGGCATATAGCGATAAAGGACTTTTTGATAAGGCAGAAAGGCATTATAAAATTGCCCTTGTATTAGACAGTAACTATCCAGAAACACATCACAATTTGGCACTTTTATATCTTAAACAGGGAAAGCTTAAAGAGGGTATGGATGAGTTAAAAAGGGCTATT
>CAYYAU010000151.1:0-3789 GCA_964469765.1 uncultured Clostridia bacterium
GACAGAGTTTGATGTTGTTATTACTTCCGCAGGAGATAAGAAGATTCAGGTTATTAAAGTGATTAGAGAAATCTTAGGATTAGGGCTTAAAGAAGCCAAGACTTTAGTTGAATCAGCTCCGAAACCAGTTAAAGAAAAGGTAAATAAAGAAACAGCTGAAGAGATTAAAAAGAAACTTACCGAAGTTGGTGCTCAGATAGAAATTAAATAGTATTTTATCGTTGTAGCACACCTTAAAAAAATTTGCTTGACAATTATTTTATTTTTTGTATAATTTACTTTTTAATAAATTAATAAAAAAGATATAAATATTTTATTATAAGTTTTTTATTATAATATGTATAGTCTACCCTTCAAAAAAATTAAAGAAAAGGGAACGGGGAGGTTTATTCTATGAAAATGATAAACTTCGCTCATATGCCTAAAATAGTAAATATCCCAAATCTTATTGAAGTACAGAAACATTCATTTGATGAGTTTCTTCAAAAGGATGTTTCTCCAAATAAAAGGAAGTTACAAGGACTACAAGCCGCTTTCTTAGATGTTTTTCCAATTATTAGTATGGATCGGAATATGGTTTTAGAATTTATAGATTATACTGTAGAATCACCTAAATATTCAAAAGACGAGGCATTGGAAAAAAGTGTAACTTATTCTTTACCCATTAAGATTAGAGTTAAGCTTCTTATTCATAAACCAACAAGAAAGAATCCTCTTATTAAAGAGCAAGAGGTATATCTTTGTAATCTACCTTGTATGACAGATACCGGGACATTTGTTATTAATGGTGCCGAAAGAGTGGTTGTAAATCAATTACATCGTTCTCCAGGCGTTATATTTGAGGAAGATGAAGAAAAACAGATTTCCTCTTACGGGAAAAAGTTGTATTATGCACGAATTATTCCCTATAGAGGAGCTTGGGTTGAGTTTGAGTTTGATCCAAATAATTTTCTCTATGTAAGGTTAGATAGAAAAAGAAAACTTCTTGCTACAACACTATTAAGAGCAATGGGGTTTGAGTCTAATGAAGAGATTCTTCGGATGTTTTATAAAACAAGATTAGTAAAAACTTCCAATATACCACAATTGATAGGAAGAATCGTTGTAAAGGAGGTAATTGATAAACAAACAGGTGAGATTATTGTTGCTTCAAATGATGTGTTAAATGAGGAAAAGATACAGAAGATTTCTAAATTAGGAATTAAAGAGATAGAAGTGGTGGATATGGATTCCAATATTAATGATGTTACTATTCATATTACATTAAAAAAGGATAACGTAAAAACAAAAATTGCTGCTATTTTGGAAATATTTAAAAAACTTAGGGCACAAGGTTATGTAACAGAAGAATCAGCAATAAGTTTCTTTGAGACATTACTTTTTAAAACAAATAAAAGATATGACTTAACGAAAGTAGGAAGATATAAAATCAATAAAAGGTTAAGAGAAACTTTTAAGGAGATGAAACTCAATATACCTTCAGAACATAAACGTAATCTCACAAAGGAGGATATTATAGCGACAATCAGATATTTAATTGATCTTAACAATGGTTCAAAAGGGTATGTTGATGATATTGACCATTTAGGAAGTAGAAGGGTTCGTTCAGTTGGTGAGCTTTTAGAAAACCAGATGAGGATTGGATTGACCCATATGGCAAGGTTAGTTAGAGAAAAAATGAATATTATAGAAGGAGAAACTATCAGTCCAAGGGATATCATTAATACAGCACCTGTTGTAGGAATATTAAGAAAGTTTTTTGGCACAAGCCAGCTTTCTCAATTTATGGACCAGACAAATCCTCTTGCTGAAATTACCCATAAAAGAAGACTTTCTGCATTGGGACCAGGTGGGTTAAATAGAAAAAGAGCAGGTTTTGAAGTTAGAGATGTCCATCATTCTCACTATGGACGGATATGTCCAATAGAAACTCCAGAAGGGCCCAATATCGGGCTTATTGTTAGCCTTTCTATTTATGCTAAAGTTAATAAATATGGTTTGATTGTTTCTCCTTATTGTAAAGTGGTAAAAGGAAAGGTAACCAATGTTATTGAATATTTAACTGCTGATGAAGAAGATGAACATATAATTGCCCAGGCGAATACACCAACTGATGAAAATGGAAAGATTGTTAAAGATTTAGTTTCTGCAAGAGTCAAAGGAGATATAGCATTAGTATCTCCTTCAGAAGTTGAATATATAGATATATCTCCGAAACAAGTGGTTGGACTTTCTGCTGGCCTTATTCCATTTTTAGAACATGACGATGCAAATAGAGCTCTTATGGGTTCTAATATGCAGAGGCAGGCTGTTCCATTAATGATAACAGAACCACCTTTGGTTTCTACAGGAATAGAAGAGGCTGTTGCAAGAGATTCCGGCGCAGTTATACTTGCTAAAAGGGCTGGAGTTGTAAAAAGTATTAGTTCAGACAAGGTTATAATTTGGAATGAAGAAGAAAACGATTTTGATATTTACATCCTTAAAAAATATAAAAGGAGTAATCAGGATACCTGTATAGATCAAAGACCTATTGTAAAGGTTGGCCAGAATGTAAAAAAAGGACAGATTATTGCTGATGGTGCTGCAACTGCTAATGGTCAGTTATCTTTAGGGAAGAATCTTTTAGTGGCATTTATGTCATGGGAAGGATACAATTTTGAAGATGCAATCCTTATAAGTGAAAAATTAGTAAAGGAGGATATTTTTACTTCCATTCATATACAGGAACTGGAGATTGATGCAAGAGATTTAACAATCGGTTCTGAAGAAATAACAAGAGACATCCCTAATGTTGGAGAGGAGGCATTAAGAAATTTAGATGAAGATGGTATTGTTTATGTGGGTTCTTATGTAAAACCCGGAGACATACTTGTTGGTAAGGTAACTCCAAAAGGGGAAAGTAGAATAACCCCTGAAGAGAGGTTATTAAAGGTGATTTTTGGAAAGAAAGCAGAGGAGGTTCAGGATGCTTCATTGAGGGTGCCTCCTGGTGTTGAAGGGAAGGTGTTAGATGTTCAGATTTTTAGTAGAAAGGGAAAACTCACCAAAGAGGTTGAAGCACGTTTATTGAAGAAAATCGAGATGAAATATGCCAAACATATGCAGTTTCTTAAAGATAATTTAAGGTGGGAAGTTTCTAGAAAAAATTTAACAAAGAAAGATAAAGAAGAAATTAACAAAATGTATGCAAAAGAAATAGAAGAACTTAAGAAAAAGAAGAAAAAAGACCAAGCAAATCTTCGTTCTGGAGATGAACTACCAATAACAGTGAATAAACTTGTGAAAGTATTTATCGTAACAAAAAGAAAGATTTCAAGTCAGAAGAAAAAGAGTTAATGCTCTTAAAATCTTTAATTTTGCTAACTTATTTGAAAAAGAAAATGAAAGAACTTCGAAATACCCAAGAATTAAAAGGCATAACATATCATGCACCGTTGGCTGTGTTTTTAGGTAATTCGGTAAATGTTGAAGATTCAGATGTTAAAATTTTATTTTCACTCTTAAAAGAGCTTTCCTCTGTTGAAGGTTATAATAATATTCTTAATTCGGAATTATTTAATAAGGCTATTGATAAGGTTATTAATGATAGCCCGAAAGATCCTTTTGGTGAAGGATTATCCCCGATTAATAATTCTGAAATTAAGAATATTACTCCACGTGATGTACTAAGGGAAGTTTTTAATGCTGAAACTCCTGGAGATATAGAAATCATTAAGTCCAAATCAGAAAAAGAGTTGGCTTTTAAATTAATGACAAGCGATAAACCTTTTGCACTAATAAAGGTTG
>CAYYAU010000152.1:0-3768 GCA_964469765.1 uncultured Clostridia bacterium
TAGTACCAAATAATCCAATTTCTATAATTAAAACCTGTTTTTTTTAAAATTACATTTATCTCTGCTGCGAACTCATCACCAATTGCAATGTATATTGTCCCTTTGTTTTTGAGTAGTCTATATGTTTCTTTTATCCATTTTTCTGACCAGTTATAATATTCCTCATAGGGCATATTGTCATTATGGACATTATATTTTATTCCTATATTGAAAGGTGGATCTGCAAATACTAAATTTATTGATTTAGCGGGCAATGTTTTCATGATTTCTATACAGTCCCCTAAATATACTTTATTTACTTCCATTATTATCCTCCCAGTTCAAACAACTGACAAGGTTTTATCTTGAACTGTATTTTTGTTGGTTCAGGTGTTCCACCTTTCCTTTGCATTGTAATTTTTCCAATATATAGACTTCCTCGTGGTGAAATGTGAACTTCACCACTTCCAAAGAAATTCATTGCAACATTTATATCTCTAAGAGCCCACGTGGTCGTCTTATTTTCTCTGTTAAGTCTCGTAACTAAAATCCAATCAGCAGATAATCCACCTCTTCCTTTGATTATATCGCTTATTATTATAATCCGATTTCTCTCAAAGAACCCAATAATTTTATTTTGAACTCTCTCAGGCATTTCATCCAAGAACAAACGTCTTTTATCTCTGAATTTTTTAATACCTGTTTCTCTTGAATATTTTTTAGGTTCTAATTCTCCTGTGAAAAGTTTTAGCCAAAAAACAATTTCCTCATCAAAATTCCACATTTCTTGGTAATCATCAACGGTTCTTTTGTCAATTTGATTATAGTCTGCATCTGAGTTTGCTTTTTTTAGTGATAGATTCTCAATTTTAAGTATATTTCCAATCTTTATGATAATTCTTATCTGGGCATCTGCTTTTTTAAATCTAATAAATTGCTTATAATCTTCTTCATTAACTTCAAACTTACTTAAATCACTTTTCTTTATTCTGGTAGGTACTTGAATTGCTTTTACAGAATCAAGTTTTTTAATATCATAGCCCATTATTTTAAGCCATTCCTGTGCTTCTTTATCCTTTTTTCAAGCATTGAACTTTTTACAAATTGTCTTTTCGTTTGCAAACCCGCCTTTTGCAGTTTTTGAACCAAGTTCTGTTTTATCCATATTTTACCTCTTTAAGCAAAATTTCCGATAACTTAAAATAGCCGATGTAGTTCGGTTATGCTTCCAATTTGGTATATTTTGCGAAGTGCTCCTTTTACTCCTAATTCTTTCTCACATTATTTCTGAACTAATAATTCTGCTGTGTTCTCCAGGTCTTCTGGAAAGACATCTACATAATATCTCAATGTTGTCGCTACATCTGAATGACCCGGGTATCTTTGTACCAGCTTATGATTGCCTGTTTTATTTAAGAGTCTGGTCCCTGCTGTGTGTCTTTACGTTATATTCTTACAGAAATTCCTTTTTGCTTAAGATACTGTTTTGTTTCTATAATGGAGTACTCTCCATAATGAAAGATGGATGCCGCAAGTACAGCATCTGCCTTCCCTTCTGTTAAGGCAAGAAAGAGGTGTTCTAAACCGCCTGCTCCACCTGATGCAATCACAGGAATATTTACTGCCTCCGATACTACTCTGGTCAATTCTAAATCATAACCCTTTTTAGTACCATCCCTATCCATACTTGTAAGAAGAATCTCTCCAGCACCTAACTTTTCAACTTTTTTTGCCCATTCTAAGGCATCTATTTCTGTAGGCTTTCTTCCTCCATATGTATATACTTTCCATTCTGTCTTCTGTTTTTTCTTAGCATCTATTGCAACGACAATACACTGACTTCCAAATTCCTCCGAAGCTTCTTTAATTAATTCGGGATTTTCTACCCCAGCTGTATTTATAGAAACCTTATCTGCACCAGACTTAAGAAGAGTCCGTATGTCTTCTAAATCTCTTATTCCTCCCCCAACTGTCAAAGGTGTAAAAACTCTTTCTGCGGTCTTTTTGACTACTTCTAAAATTACCCTTCGCTTTTCAACACTCGCGGTAATGTCTAAATACACAATCTCGTCTGCTCCTTCTTGAGAATAAAAGGCTGCAGATTCAACAGGGTCACCTGCATCCTTAAGATTTACAAAATTTATTCCCTTTACAACCCTTCCATCCCTAACATCAAGACACGGTATAACTCTTTTAGTTAACATATCACATTTTCCTGTTGTACGTTTTGTATTTCTCTATATAAATCAGCGAACCACATTGTAGTTACTAAATTCAATTCATTACTCAGCCAAACCTACAAAATTCCTTAAAAGGTTCAACCCTAACTGTCCACTTTTCTCAGGATGAAACTGAACACCCCATATATTATCCTTATTTATTGCTGAAACAAAATCTCTCCCATACTCAGTTGTCGCTATAACAATATCATCCTTCTCTGGCTCAACATAGTAAGAATGAACAAAATAAAAATACGACTCATCCGGAATATTCTTTAAAATTTTCATTTTAAATTTTTCATTTTGCACTTTAAACTTTACAGTGTTCCATCCCATATGTGGAACTTTTATATTCCCTTCAAACTTCTTTACTTTTCCCTTAATAATATTTAGTCCTTTACTAATACCATGTTCTTCACTTTCGCTAAATAATAACTGCATTCCTAAACAAATCCCTAAAAAGGGTTTAGACTCTTTAATGGCATCAAAGATTGAAGATAAAATCCCCAGACTTTCAAGATTTTCTATACCTTTATAGAATGAACCCACTCCAGGAAGAATGACCGCTTTAGATTTTGCTATTTTTTCAGGATTATTGGTAACTTCTACTTTAGCGCCTGTTTTTTCTATTGCTTTGCTTACACTTCTTAAGTTACCTAATCCATAATCAATAATAGCAACGAATTTATTCATTCTTTATATCACATTTTAGCAAATAAATTAACTAATTTTTCTATAATAAATCTTCTTCTGCAACAAAATGCATAGTAACTTTAGTATGCACCTTCTACTTAAATTTTGAAAAATACTCATCTATTTCTGGCCTCAACTCTATTCCTACTTTTTCAAAACAATTTAATAATTCTGAATAGGCACCCTCGCCCCCAAGGAAGTCCCATAATTCCTCTGCCACTTTTAACTCATTATCTAAATCTAACATACCTTTCAATGTCCATCTTTCATAAGGTTTTGGCTCATAAGGGTTGTAAGGAATTGCAACATATGATTTTACCTTTGCACTTGGATTTTTTGCTAGGAAAATGGCTATCCATTCTAACAGTGTCCTCTTGAAATCTTTAAAATTGCTAATATTGGGCTTTACCGTTTTCAAGTCAAATAAATGGACAGTACCATCATCACTTTGAACACATAAATCTACTTTTACTGTTTTCAATTTATTCATAGTTCCCTTATCACAAACTTTTCTTATCCTTTCGATTTCTTCCATCTTACTTGGATTCTTTCCGGTAGTAAGTTCATTTATAATACGTTGAATTTCAGACTGGGCTTGTTCACTAATAATATCACCAACCACATACTGTTTTTGTGCAAATTCAAAGTTCAAACCTGCCAAAGCTTCCGCAACAGGTTCAAAAATAGATGTACCAAAAGTAGTATTTAATGAGTGAATAAAGGAAAATAATGCCATTCTATCACGACCGAGTAAACGATAATGAAAAGGCATATAGCTCGTTTCTGGCTTATACTCTCTAAACTTTTTCCGTAGGCTATCTTTGATAGTATTTTCGATTAATTTTATTTGTTCTTTTGTAAGAGGCATTTACCTTTC
>CAYYAU010000153.1:0-3765 GCA_964469765.1 uncultured Clostridia bacterium
TTACCTTTTATAACAATGTCTGCCCTTTTAAGTTTTTCTTTTATTGGCATCTGAGCTTTTATTCTTTCCTTTGCTTCTTTTTTTGTTAGTTTTTTATTTTTAATAAGTCTTTCTATTTGAACTTTTTTTGATATATAAACCACCAAAATCTTGTCAAACAGATGTTCCAAATGTTTCTCATAGAGAAGAGGGACTTCTATAACAATTAGATTTTTTTTACTCCTTTTAATTTTCTTTTTAACTCTTTTAATTACTTCGGGATGGATAATCTCTTCTAAAACCTTCCTTTTTCTTTTATCAGAAAAGATTATTTTTGCTAATTTTTGTCTGTTAATCTTTAACGAAGAAAAAATTATATTTTTACCAAATTGTTTAACAATCCTTCTCCAAATAACAGTTTTTGGTTTATATAAGTCTTTTGCAATAGTATCTGTATTTATAAAGGAAGCGCCTAAACTTTGAAAAAACTTTGCTACAGTTGTTTTACCAGTAGATATTCCTCCTGTGATTCCAATTACTATTTTCTTTTTCATTTTTTCTTTTTTAATAATTTCAGTCTTTTAAAAGCTCTCTTCATCCTTTCCTGCCAATATTTCCTTTTTTTATTAATAAATATTTTTCTTTTTATGAGTAATTTTTTCAGTATTTTAGAATAATCTCTAATTTCTTTGCAATATGTATATACTACATAGAAAATTTGAGGATGTTTTACAATCCAACTATACTGTGTATAGAGTTTTTTCATTAGGGTTGGATGCTTCTTCAGAAATTCAATATTTCTATAAATATCCAATGCTATCTGTGGATGTTTTTTAATCCATCTAATATTATTATAAAGTGAAAAAGTTATCTCGGGGTGTTTATTTAAAAATACATAGTTTTTAAATGCTAATTTACACAATTTAGTATTTGAATTTTGAAAAAACCAATTATAATTCTTGTAAAAGTTTAATGTATCATCTGGGTTGTTTTCGCACCATTGCTCAAATAGTTTCACTTGTTTTTTGAGAGATAATTTATTTATAGGGAGCATCTCACTTTTTTTAGAATAACATAAAGAAGGACCCAAAATTAAATTATAAATTATGATAAAGAAACATAAACTCTTAATCATTACTTTTTTTCCTTTTTAATTTGTATCTTATATGTTCTCTAAAATCACTAAAGAATTTATGACTACCATCTCCTTTTGAAACAAAAAACATAACATCTGATTCTGCTGGATTAATAGCATATTTTAATGATTCAAATCCTGGGTTGCATATTGGTCCCGGTGGAAGTCCAAAGTGAGTATATGTATTATATGGAGAATTTATTTTTAAATCTTTATAGCTTAATTTTTTCTTATGTTTCCCTAAAGCATACTCTACGGTTGCACAGGATTCTAAATAATATCTTTTTTTTAATCTGTTATGGAACACAGCAGAGATTAGAGGTTTCTCTGAAGACAGTTTAGCCTCTTTCTCAATAATAGATGCTAATATTACAACATCCCTTTCTGTAAAGTTAAACTGTTTTGCCTTTTGTTTCATCTCCCAAGTAAATACTTTATGAAATTGTCTTACCATTCTATCTATAATAACTTCTTCTGGAGTTTCAGGAGCAAAAAAATAAGTTTCTGGAAAAAGATATCCTTCTAAGTTTCTTTCTCTGACTATTTCTAAGATTCTTTTTTTACTACCCAACCTCTTTTGTTCAATTATTTCTGCTACTTGTTCGGTTGTCAAACCTTCTGGAATAGTTACTTTTATTAATTTGCTTTTTCCTTTGATTAGGATATTAATTAATTTATTTAAATTTATAGGTAAAGAAAATTCATAAATACCTGCTTTAATTTTATTCTGTGCTTTTTTAAGCTTTAAGAATAGAATAAATATATTTTTATCTTTAATAACATTTTTTTCTTTTAATAAGTTTGCAATCTCATTTGCATTCATCCCTCTTTTGATATTAATCTCAGCTCTTTCAGTATCATGAATAGAGGTTAAATAGATATAAGAGCCTAAAAATAAAAGTAAAAAAATACTAAGAATCTTTGTTCTTAATAACATCTATATTCTTTCTAAACTCCAAATAACTCTGTAAAATTAATGAGGCCGAAATCTTATTAATTATCTTTTTGTTCTGTTTAATTTTTCTTTTTTCAGTTTGTAATATTCGTTTTGTACTTACTGTTGTAAGTCTTTCGTCCCATTTTATGATAGGTTGAGTTAAAACCTTTTTTAAAGATAAAATAAACCCCAAGACCTCATTTGCCTTTTTACCCTTTTCACCTTTCATTGTTAATGGATAACCTACCACAATTTCTTCTATTAAGTTTTTATCAAATAGCACTTTTAGTTTTTTCAAAATATCCTTCTCATTCAAAAACGTTGTTGACTCTTGAACAGTAATTTGTAAAGCATCACTTAATGCTATACCAATGTATTTTTCACCATAATCAATAGCAGCAATTCTACTCATTTCTACCTGGAATATTTATCCTTCTTAATTCTTTTGTATTTATCAGGTTATATAACTGTGAAACTGTCAAAAATTTAAATCCTCTTGATTTTAGTTGTTTAATTATATAAACAACTGCTTCAACTGTGGATATTCGTCCGTTATGAAGTAAAATTATGCTTTTATTCCGAATTTTCTTAATAGCATTTAGATAAATTCTATTTGGAGAAAGAATTTTATAATCACCTGTATTATTTGTCCATAAAACCATTTTATAATTCACTTTTTCAGCTGTGTTAAGTATTTCTTCATTATAATGTCCGCCTGGAGGTCTGAAGAACTTTGAATTTTGTCCTGTAAATTTTTTTATAATATTGTGAGTCTTTAAAAATTCCTGTTTAATTTCAGTAACAGATAATTCTGTAAGGTTTGGATGAGAATAAGTATGATTTTCAATTTCACAGCCAGCTTTATTTAATGCCTTTAAAAGATATGGATACTTTTCTGCCATTTTCCCTACGACAAAGAAGGTGGCTTTAATCCTTTCTTTTTCCAGGATTGATAGAATTTTTTCTGTTACCCCAGGATGGGGACCATCATCAAAGGTTAATGCGACCACTCTTTTTATCTCAGCTAAACATGAAATAGAAGTTTCAAAACCGAAAAGTGAAATAATAATAACAATTAATAATACTTGATATCGTCTCATTGTTTATAAATGAAGTATAAAGAATAATAATCAATATAGAAATTGTTCAATGTTAAGTGTTGTCAGTTTCCTCATTTGATAAAGGGATTTTTTTCAAAAGTGTATATATAGGACCTTGTGGAGTAAGTTTGCTCTGCATAATTTCTATTGAGTTTATATTTTGTTGGCCAATAAAGACTTTATTTAAATTTATTACTTCCTTTTTTAGCCTATCTTTGTTTCTGCTAGATTTTATTCTGGCTATTGTAATATGTGTTTTGAATTCTCTTTTTTCTTGTTTAAAACCTAGAGATAAACACTGTTGTTCTATTATTTCATTTAAATTTTTTAGTTCTTCTTTACCTTTTTCAATCCCAAACCATAACACCCTTGGGGAGTTTAAGGATGGAAATATTCCCATACCTTTAATACTAATATAAAAAGAAGAAAAATCTTTAATGGTATTCTGAATAGATTTCTCAAGTGGTTGTAGTTTTTCTTCTTCCATCTCACCTAAGAACTTTAATGTTAAATGGACATTCTGAGGTTTTACCCATTTTGCTTCAATTGGAATCTTTTTAATTTTATCCGTTATATTTTTTATATTTTCTTTTAATTTTTTATTAAGATTTATT
>CAYYAU010000154.1:0-2841 GCA_964469765.1 uncultured Clostridia bacterium
CTCCTATATCTATCAATACACAGCCTAGATCTTTCTCTTCAGGTAAAACGATTGATTCTCCAGCTGCTAAAATATTCAACACAATATTATTTATATCATATCCACTTCTATTTACGCATTTAACTAAATTATTCAATATAGTAGAAACTCCTGTCACAATATGAACATCAACACCTAAATGTCCACCTTCCATTCCTACAGGATCCGATACACCGCTTTGTCCATCTACCATAAAATCCTGAGGCAAAGTATGAAGAATCTCTCTATCTGGAGAAAGACGAATTGCCTTTGATGAATCAATCACTCTTTTTACATCCTCTTGAGTAATTTCTTTATCGGTTCTTGATATCATAATAGCACCGCGATGATTAAAACTTTCTATATGGCTTCCTTTAATTGAAACATTTACAGACCGTATAGTAACATTTAGTATTGATTCAATTTCTTCCAGAACCTGTCCCACTCCTTCAGAAGCTTTCTCAAGATAAACCACCACACCATTCTTAATTCCCGAAGATGGTTTCTTACTCGCAGCAATGAGCTCAATCTCTAAATCCTCATTAATAACACCGGCAACTGCAGTAATATTACTTGAACCAATATCAATTCCTACAATAGGCTCTTTCCTCATCTATAATACCTTCTATTTACCAAGAATATAACCCTTTCCCTTATTAAGAAACCGCAAGTCAATAAACCTATAAGGGAACTTTCTGGCCTGAATTTCATCAATCACAGTAACAGTATAAAAAATCTTTTCATCTAAATCAAGTAATGTTTTTATTTCAGAAATCTCACCCCAAAGAATCTTAAAGTTGGATAAAGTTACCAGAACCTTATTTGTATCCTTGCCATTTATTGACACAATCTTATTATAAAAAGACCTATTTTTTTCTTTCAAATTATAAAGAAAATTAGAAAAATCCTTTATAATTTTATTTGATGAAATATACAACCTCGGAAGGGTATTTTCTTCATTCTTCCTTGGAGTAAACAGAAATCCACTTTTATCAAAAACTTTTTCATTTACAACTCCAACGGGTACTCTTTCTTCTATGTTAATCACAATCTTATTGGGAAAATTCCTAATGACTTTAATCTTTTTTATTCTTTTTATCTTAAGTAAACGCCTTTTAATCCTTGGAATATCTATAAAAAAGAGATTGCTCCCTAACTTTGTATCTATTTTAGATAATATTTCTTTTTTATCTAATAAATGGTTATTTAAAATATCAATCTTAGTAAGAGAAAAAAGTGTTGATTGTGTCAAAAACTTATAAAGATTATAACATACAAATACAACTAAAATCAATAAAATTATTAATCTCATTTTTTTTAAAATCTTTTTATCTTTTCTTTTTCTAGTTTTTGGTAGAAACTGTTTTTTCATTTTATTAATTTCTTTCTAAACTCTCTTTCAAGATTTCCAAAACAAGCTGATTAAATTCTATTCCACAAAACTTTGCAGATTCTGGTAAAAGACTGGTTTCTGTCATACCTGGTATAGTGTTTACCTCAAGCACATATATCTTTCCATAAAAAGACAATATCATATCTACGCGCGTTGCGCCTTTACATCCTAAAGACCTGTGAGCTAAAAGAGCAAGCCTTTGGGCTTCCTTAAAACATCTTTTAGGAATCTCTGCCGGTACTTTATGAACAGACATTCCAGGCTTATATTTTGCAGTATAATCATAAAACCTTCTTTTAGGAACAATCTCCATAACAGGTAGAGCTTTGTCATTTAAAATGCCTACAGTGAGTTCTCTTCCCTTTATATATTTCTCAATAATTACAGTGCTATCAAATCTAAAAGCCTTCTTTAAAGCACTAAATAAAGCATTCTTTTTATTTACAATACTTACTCCAATGGTTGAGCCTTCTGAAGCTGGTTTTACAACAACAGGAAGTTTAACTTTGTTTAAAAGAATACCTTCTTTCTTATTTATAACAACATAAGAAGGAGTTGGAATATTATGAAACTGGAAGATTTTCTTAGAGAATACTTTATTAATACCTAAAGCACTTGCAAGCACCCCAGAGCCAGTATAAGCAACTCCAAGCAGTTCCAAAATAGCCTGAACCTTTCCATCTTCACCGCCTCTCCCATGTAATGCTAAAAATACAACATCAAACCTCTTTTTTAAAATAGAAGAAGGAAGAAACCTATGCATTCTTACAAGCTTCGCATTTAACCCTAAAGACTTAATAGCTTTAAAAACAGCTTTGCCTGTCTTAAGAGAAATGTCTTTCTCACTTGAAACTCCTCCACATAACACAGCAATCTTTAGCCTTTTAAGATCTCTTATCGTTTTATATTTCATTTCGTTTCAGTTTTATGTTTTAACTTTTTCTTCTCCAAATGTGCCTATTGTTTTTATTTCTAAATCTAAATCTATGTTAAACTTTTTCTTCACTTTTTTTTGAATGTATTTTATAAGTTTCCATATATCCTTTGCCTTTGCACCAAAAGGTGCTATAATAAAGTTACAATGCTTTTTAGAAATGTATGCTTTTCCGATTCTTTTTCCTTTAAGTCCACATTGTTCAATATAAAAACCCGCTGTTTTATTCCCTTCTGGATTTTTAAAAACACACCCTGCGTTTTTTCTTTTTAAGGTTGGTTGAGATTTCCTTTCTTGTAGTATTTTATTTATTTTTTCATTAATTAGATGTTTGTTCTTCTTTTTTAGATGTAAAAAAATTTTGGTTATAATATACCTTTTAGAGATTACACTTTGTCTATATTTGAATCGGAGTTGATTTGAAAAAAGATATTTTATATCTCCAGAATAATCTATAACTTCTATCTTTCTTACAACATTTCCAATACAACCATAT
>CAYYAU010000154.1:2851-3731 GCA_964469765.1 uncultured Clostridia bacterium
TTAGCCGAAGCAGCCTCGAATACCGGAGGGGCATATTTTGTTCCAGCATTTGTAATAATAGCTCCTCCTAATGTACCAGGAATACCTGATAGAGTTTCAATTCCTGAAAGAGACCTTTTCACTGTTTCCTTTATTATGTTTGGGATTGTAACGGAGGACCCAGCAATAACCGTGTTACTTTGAAACTGAATTTTTTCAAAATCACCTGTAAGCTTTATTACAGCTCCATTCCAAATGTTATCTGAAATTAGAATGTTTGTCCCCTTTCCTAATACAAAATAATTAATGTGGTATCTTTTCAAAAACTGTATAAGATTTTTTAGTTTTTTTATATTATCTATATAAAAAAAATATTTTGCTTTACCTCCTACTTTCCAAGAAGTATAATGGGATAAAGGTTCATTAAATCTCACTTTGGGAAAATTCTTTATAATATAATCTTTCTGACTTTTATCTCTATTCATAATTCTAGCGGTATGTGTATATGTAGGATTACTTTATTTGAACATAGGGTTTCTTCAGTCTTTTTATTATTTTCTCTCCTATTTTGTATACATTACCAGCTCCAATTGTAAGCAAAATATCTCCTGGCACAATTGTAGAAATTACATCTTTTATAAGATGTTGTTCTGATTTAACTAACTTTACCTTCCTATTAGATTTGAAACTCTTTAAGATTAGTTTTGAAGTAACTCCCTTTATAGGCTTTTCTCCAGCAGGATATATATTCATAAGCCAAAGAAAATCTGCTTTTATAAATGCCAATGGAAAGTATTTTGCTTGATACTTTGTTCTAGAAAATCTATGTGGTTGGAAAATTACTAATAATCTTCTTCTTGGAAAGATCTCTTTTATTGTGGATAATGTGTGTCTTATCTCT
>CAYYAU010000155.1:0-3720 GCA_964469765.1 uncultured Clostridia bacterium
AACCCTTTCTTCAGTAATCTCTCCTATAACTCTTGCAGCCAGCGCAGGCCCTGGAAAAGGAGGCCTTGTATATATTTCTTTAGGCAATTTTAAAGCCTTTGCGATTTTCCTGACTGCTGATTTTCTAAGTTGAATTAAAGGTTCTATAACTTTATATCCAAAAGTCTTTTCTGTATCAATTCCAAGCTGTTCTAAAATATTATGCTGTCTTTTAACACCACCAACTGTCTCCTCTATATCAGTATAATTTGTCCCTTGAAGAAGAAACCTTGCAGAACTTTCCTTTACAAGCTTGCCAAAAACTTCTTTATAGAATGTTTGTGTAATTGCCTCTCTTTTTTCTTCAGGATCGGTCAAACCTTTTAAGGCATTGAAAAACTTATCTTTGGCATCAACTATTTCTACTGAAATACCAGCTTGTTTAAAAATTGAAACAATCCTTTCAGGTTCACCTTGTCTCATTAAACCATTTTCTATAAAGTAGGTTTTAAGTTTATCTCCCAATGCTTTATGTCCTAAAATAGTCACAACCGAAGAATCAACTCCTCCTGATAAAGCATTAATTGCCACTCCATTAACAACAGAAGAAATCTCATTTATCTTCTCTTCTATAAATTTTCCCACATTCAAATTCTCTAACTTTAATTCTTTAACTTCCATTTTGACCTCCTCACAGCGGAGATACCCCTTCTTGTTTTCTGCCCTTACCCCCGCTAGTTCGTCCACCTGAGACGGAGCGAACCAAAACGGCGAGGGGAAGGACTCAGTCCCGGTCCCGATTGAATCGGGGCTCGGGGCAAGAAAGCAGGGGGGATAAGTATATTTCTTAATTTTTTATGAACGCAGTGAAATAAAAAATTGTTAGAATATCTTGATATATTCTCTTAATTTTTAATTTTTCATATTTTAATTATTTTTACTCATTTTGCAAGTGATTTTTTATTGTTTCTTATCATTGGAACAAATCTTACTGGCACAACATCCGTTATTTTAAGAGAATCTTCTTCCTTTCTTAATACCTTTAATTCCTGCCATAGAGTTCCAACTGGGATAACCATTATTCCGCCATCAGATAATTGCTCAATTAAGGGTTGAGGAATATCTTCAGGAGCACAGGTAACAATAATTCTATCAAAAGGAGCATACTCTTTCCATCCTAAATATCCATCTCCGCATTTGACTTTAATGTTGGTATACCCTAAACTTTTAAGTCTTCTTTCTGCTTGTTTAGCTAATGGTTCTAATATCTCAATAGTGTAAACCTCATCTGCTAACTCTGCCAAAATTGCAGCCTGATACCCTGAACCTGTCCCAATCTCTAAAACCTTCTCTTTGCCTGTTAACTCTAGAAGTTGTGTCATTAAAGCAACAATATAGGGTTGAGATATTGTCTGTCCTTCTCCTATGGGTAAAGGGTGGTCTTCATACGCAAATCTCTGTAAGTGTTTGGGAACAAACATATGTCTTTTAACTTTAAGCATTGCTTTTAATACTCGTTTATCATTAATGCCTCTTTCAATAATCTGATTCGCAACCATCTTTTTTCTTGCTTGGGAAAATATAGAATCTTCTTTTTTACTGGTCTGTAACAATTTTTCTGATCTACTTTTACAGCCAATAAAGAGTAAGATTAACATTAACACAAAAAAAATATTCTTTATTGGTAGAAAAACCTTTTGCATAGTATTTAAAGAAATATTAAAATAGGATTATGAGTTATATCTCAATATTTATAATTTCATTTACTATTGCGTTATCGGGAGCATTGGCGCCAGGACCATTGCTCGCTGTTGTAATTTATGAAGGCGCAAAACGCGGGTTTAAATCCGGACCTTTAATTATATTAGGCCATTCTTTACTGGAAATTATTATGATTGCAATAATTATTTTTGGACTTTCCAGTTTTATAAATAATCCAATTATATTAAAAATTATTTTTTTTGTAGGTGCATTTATACTTTTTGCATTTGGAACAAAAATGCTTGCTTCTGTTAAACATATTTCATTAAACATTAAAGATAGTTACAAAAAATCATCAAACCTTGTATTAACAGGTATTACAATGAGTCTTGCAAACCCTTACTGGACCATATGGTGGTTGACAATTGGTTTAGGACTTCTACTATTGGCAAAAAAACAAGGTTTTATTGCAATAGCTATATTTTTTATTGGACATATTTTAGCTGATTTTCTATGGTACAGTATTGTTTCTTTTACAATAAGTAAAGGAAGAAAATTCATATCAGAAAAAATCTATAAAAGTGTGGTGTTTATTTGCGGTTTGACTTTAATAGGATTTGGTATATACTTTGCAATAAGCTCTTTTTAAGTAAGTTATTTTAAAGAATGCTCCGCCTATAATACTCTCAATAGTTACAGGCAACAAATTTACCACAAAAAACTTACCCCATGTTAAATTAACAAATGATAATCCTGAATTAACCGCAGCCTGTGTTCCTTTTAGAAAAAGTCCTAAAGGTTGACCTTTGCATTTGCAATTTTAAGCGCCTGAATACCAGTAAGGAAACAATTTTCTTTCCAAAGGCAGGAAAATCAGTATTTTAAGGCCGGCTCTGTTGCTACTGCAATCTTTTCAGCGCCGTTAAGTTTTGCTATGTCCATCGCTCTAACAACAATACCAAAATCCACATTCCTATCCGCCTTAATAACCAATACAGACACACCTTTTTTCTTAAAAGTAGATGACAGTTTGGTTCCTAAAATATCTATATCAACTAATTTTTTATCTAAGTAAATCTTTCTATCTTCTGTTATTGTCAAAACAACTGTCTTTTCAATTTCTGACTCAGAGGTAACAGCTTTCGGTAACTTCACTTTAATACCAGGCTGCATCACAAAAGATGAAGAAAGCATAAAAAATATCAGAAGTAAAAATATAACGTCAGCCATAGGCGTTTGATCCATTTTTATACCAATTCTATTTCTCATTATAACCTCCATTACTTTAGAAACTCAATTAACTCTTTTCCTTTCAGATTAACAATCCGAGCGATTTTATCTACCCTATTTGAAAAATAGTGATAAAAAATAATTGTTGGTATTGCTATTAACAACCCTGTCGCTGTTGTCACTAAGGCTTGAGCTATTCCAGAAGCAACAATAGAAGGAGATGAAGTCCCTGCTTGTGCAATTGAGTTAAAGGCATTAATCATTCCTAAAACAGTACCTGTAAATCCCAATAATGTTGAAACACTTGCTATTGTAGAGAGGATAGGAAGATACCTTTCTAACTTTGGTATCTCTTCTAAAGAGCTATCCTCTAAAGCATCCTCTAATTTTTTATCACCTTTAGCTTTTGCTAAAAGAACGGACTTCATAACATTAACAAATGGAATATTAACTTCATCACATAAAGAAATAGCCCTATTTATCTCTCCTCTTGAAATATAAGTCTGTATATTCTTAATAAACTCCTCCTCATTTATTCTGCATCTTCTAAACATAACTATTCTTTCAATAATTACTGCTAAAGAAGTAATGGAACAAATAATAAGAAACACCATTATAACTCCACCCTTTAATACATAATAAAACATTTTTAACACCTCCTCGTAGATTTTCTTAATTTTTATAAACGAAGTGTAATAAAAATTTCTAGAAAATCTAGATCCGCCGTCTATTTGGCGGATAAGTAGATTTTCTTAATTTTTATTTATGTAAGTAAAGAAAAATTTATTTAGAAAATCTTTACCTCGCCAA
>CAYYAU010000156.1:0-3717 GCA_964469765.1 uncultured Clostridia bacterium
ATAATCATTTGTATCTATCTGAGCCCATATCTTCTTTGTTCCTGAGCTGTTGTAGGTGTAGGTAAAGGTAGTAGAGCCTGTTGCACCTGCTGCAAGAGAGGATATTAAGGTGAAATAATCTCCTGTTAGTCCTTTTTTTCTTTCAAGTTTTTGTCCTTTAGTTGGAGCTGTATCTCTATCTTTATATAAATCAATCCAAAATGATCCTGCATCAGCATTGCCCTGGTTTTTAAACTCCACAGTTACCTGAACCTGCTGACCTGATAAAGAGGGATTGGGAGTGGAGGTGATATTAGTTATAACAAGGTCAGGATAGGATGGCTCTATATTTACCACCCCACAGTTAACAATTGAATAACCAGAAGGCATCCCCTCAGGCAAAAAATACCAGGCCTCCCTAATTGGATCAGGTAGGTTTGCACCCCAGCCAAAGTTGAGATGGAACTCTCCAGTCAATTGAAAACCATCAGCTACTATTGCATGACCACCAGTATAATCTGATTTAAAAATGCCAAGCAAAGCTGGTTGTCCTTCCTTCATGTTATTTTCAAGTATATTATAAAAATCTGCATCTTCGCCTGACTTACCCTCTGCCTGATATCCAAAGGTATTCTTAAAAGCTCTTTCAGCATCTACTTCAGCATTAGGGTTCCAGACATAAGCTCCTGATCCTCCGCTACTATAGTTCATCTTAACAGCTATCCCACAAGCAAAGCAAAGATCAGCAATCTCTAAGGTATCACCAGAATAATCAATATCTGCCAGTCTTGCGTTAAGCTCACTAAAAGATGGAAAATCTAACCACCGGTAATAATCATCTACATAAATCATACGCAAGCCCCAACCGTCACCGGGGTCACATGTTGATATATATCTATAAGAATCATCGATATAGAGAGAATTTGGGTATTTCCAGTAGTAAATTATCTGTCCCATAGCTGTAGCTACACATCCCACTACACACCGCCCCAATGTGTTAGGATCAAGAGGACAGCTTTGGTTATATGGATATTGTTGATGCCACGTAGTATCAAGCCAACCTGTATCATCATCCGGTGGCCACTGGTTGGCACTTGCTAGCTCAAATGTGAGAGTTTGAGACTTCTTCTCTGATAGATATTTTTCCCATAGTTGATTATTGAAACTTCTTATTTTCTCATCAGTTATCGGGATTGCTTTGAGCCTATTTTTCATATCCTTTTTAAGCATATGCAACAATATATTACCTGCAACATCTTTCATGCTAAAATTGCTATGATAGGAATAAGCAATAACGGGCCTTATATTAGTATCAGGGGATATTGCAATAAAACCTTTTGGCTCAATATCCAAAATATAGGCAAGAACTTTTCCAGTAGATGCGTCCTTTAATAAGTGTATTGTTTGGATAGAATATTCTATAGGAGACAGGGCTTTAGATAACCTTATCTGCTTTTGAGCCTGAAGTTGTACCGCACCTACCTTTTGAACCATATCCAAGTCTACCCTCTTGGCAAAAGCAATCCCTACAAAGACTGCAAGAAGAAACATTAGAATTATTAAGACAGGGTATATCTTTCGCATAATAGCCCCTTTTCTCTTTTAGTAATTCTATCTCTTAATCTTATCTATATCAAAATATAAAGGTTTCCACTTCCCTTTAGTTATTATTACGTATGGATAATACCCGTCTATAAGTCTTGAATGAGGATACAGGTTATGATCAATCTCAAGAAGCACCGTATAATCACCTTCCCCAAGTGGTACTTCAATAGTATCAAACTCATCTATATCTAAGATTTTAAGCAAATAATTTCTCCATATTTTATCACCAATATTAATATCTACTTTCTGTCGCCCTCGTATAATGTGTATTCTAAAAGAAACATCTTCCTTTTTGTTTAATACGGTGACCACAATACCACCTTTTTGGACATCTTTTCTTAACTCATTAATATTACATAGGGCAGAGGCCAGCCTGTGTTCTCCTCCAAATAGATCGATAGTTTGATAAACCTTGTTTTGCTTTTCAAGGTAGAGCACTAACCTTTGTTTTTCTTTTAAATAATAACGTGATTTTCTTTTAATTACGGTTATTGTTTTATTTTTTAGCTCGGTTGATCCTTTTAATATCTTTAAAACATTTGCCTGGCAGTATTGTTCCCCAAATGAAGGATAAATCCCTGGGGGTTGTTTTTTATAGATGCTATCATTTGTTTTTTTATCGACGCTGATAATTTCAACATAAGCAATTAAATCTGAGTGTTCAAAAAGCCATTTACAGCTTTGCGGTTTTATAGGTAAACCTTGTTGTTGGTATATGAGGTTTTGGTTTGATGGTTCTTTTGTGCACATAGAATTTGCTGAAACCCCTCCAGAAAATATACTTATCACTGGGACTAGAATCCCAGCCAAATAATATACTTTAATTTTCTATACCTCATTTCTAAAAGTATATCATTTCTAAAAGTATATACTTTTGTCCAAGCATTCAGAAGTTAAAAAGTTAAATTCTTTTATGGCTATGGCTTGATCCTGACCTTTTATTAAATCAAGGATAGTATTCTTGGTTGGTTTTATTTTAAAAACGAGGGAGCTAAGAGGAAAATATGTAGAGGACTTCTTGTAGATTTTAGCCTGGTATTTTTTCATAGAAACACCTTTACCAAATTAATAAGCAAGAGAACTCTTTTATCTACCCGGCCAAAACCTTTAGGTTATTCCACCATGACTTAGTATCTTAACGAAAGCTGTGTTGATTTAGGACAACTACTTTTCTCCGGCACATTTTTTCTATAAAGCCTATATTATCACTCTCCCCCTGATGTCAAGTATGAGAGCTTGGTCTTGATCTCAATAAAAGGCGTTCTTTATAAAGTAATCTATCCGGGAAAAAGACTATAAAGTTATACTTGCTATAAAAGAAAATCAAAACCTTGATAAAATCAGGCAACATCATTATTTTATTCTATCTGCTGTAGCTAGCTTGGCTCTCTTCGTTATTTTTTAGTCTTCCTGTTTGGTCTCTATACCAATTTTCAAGACCCATAATTACTTCACCTTTTCTCGCAGTGCTTTCCCCGGTTTAAATCTTGGAGCCATCCTTGCTGGTATCTGGATCTCTTTTTTTGTTTGTGGATTTATGCCTCTCCTCGCCTTTCTCTGAATAACATCGAAAGTCCCAAAACCAACGAGTGTCACTCTTTCTCCTTTTGAGAGAGCATCGCTTACCGCTTCGGTAAAAGCATCAATAACATTAGCAACCTCTTTCTTACTTATTCCCACTTTCCCTGCGACCTCATCGATAAGTTCTTTTTTGTTCACCACTCCCTCCTATATGAGTTTAGTATGTTTCTATTCAAACAGAGGGTCCCGCAATTATGGTATCAAGTTTCTCATCTGAAGTCAAGTCTTAACGGGGCTGCGATATCAAGTGAACTACCCCTCCCTAACGGAAGGGGACTTAGGCGGGGAGAAATTTAAAGGTACACAAAGCACCTTGTAAGTGAAGTTGAACTTCGCATTTATCCTGATGAAAAAGAAGGTGTAGCAGATATTAGAATTTGGTATAAAGATATCCTTACAGATGTCTATTATGTTAAAAATTCCGATCTAAATTTAGTGCACTTCTAAAATTTAGCTAACCGTCAATTTGGCGCTATAAGGTAGCTGATTTTACCTTCCCAAGTTTTCAAAGAACATCAACGTATAATCTTAAAACTATTTTCTGTAGAGCAT
>CAYYAU010000157.1:0-3680 GCA_964469765.1 uncultured Clostridia bacterium
TTTATCATTCTCCTTCTTACGTGTGGAAGGACTACATCGAAAACGGCGATGCTAAAGACAATATCTACTGCTAAAGTAAGTGATTCAAATTCATGATTATTAAAGACTCTCATTTTCTTTGATGTTCTAAGATTATCAATGTAATGTGTTACTGATGTTTTTTCTCCAAATAATCTTTGAACTCTTGACAGTTGAATTTCAGTATCCACGAGATATATTGTATTAAAATATTTAAAAAATACATGTAAATGCCTAAGTTTTCCGCATCCATAATCTACGATTTTTAATAATTTAATTTTCTGTGGATTTCTGTTTGAAAGAATATATTGTATTGAGACTTCAAGTAAGGGATTCGGCTTTGCTATACTCGGTTGAGCGGAATATTCTGGATATATTTTAATCTTCTTGGGAACCATATATCAATCCCAACTCTTTGCATATATTTTTTGTTTTTTCCTCAAGTTCAGATAGGTGATTGTTATGTATATCTTCTATTTCATCATTAGTAGCCCCCCTTACTGATATTCTTGATAGTTTTACAAAAATACGATTAATTATAAAAACTAGAGATATAACTATCAGACTTTTAAAAGCAACATCACATCTAATACTTAGAAAGTGTCTTAAAATTACAATAGCAGCAAGTGAGAGAAATAACAATATTTCATTAATTTGAGTAATCCAATATTTTGTTACTTTTTCATAAAATCTAAGGACAAGATTAATGTTTATTTTTGTTTCATAATCACCAACGAAATAGTAAAAGATTTTCATAAATTCGTGTACGTGTTCCCTTGCTACTTCAAAGAACCGTTTTGGTAAATTTGCAGTGAGGGGTCTAAAAAGGATTGGAAAAATGAAATCCACGGAATACCAATATCTCCATTTCACAAAATATCGATCGTAAACTTTGTCATGAACTTCAAATATCGAAATCAATAACCACGCTATGAATGTTGAAAGTGAAATTGATACTCCGGGACCTATTAAAGGAAAAGAGGTCGTTTTCCCCATAATGGAATTTATAAAATTTCGTTGGTCATGAGAGAGAATAACAAAGTAGAATAAAAGAGAAATAATATTCAGTAAAATAATCGTATACCACATAAGAGTTTTTTTTACATCTTGATACGTCTTTGGCTTAAAAGAAGGTAACATTTATGTCTCCTTTTCTTTTTACTTGAATAATGAATTGTAGCCTAACGTTCCGGGGATACGTGAAGTCCCGACGATAGTCGGGATTTGGGCGAGCGATAGCGAGCCACATATCCACCTGTTAGGTGACCGAAGCCGGTAGGTTGAGGTAAGGCAACGAAGTTGCCGCAGGGTGTCCGCCGTCGCCGTAAACTCTGTTCATTTCAATCCCCTTTAATTAGAAGATAATATCTCTCCATCGTAATCTTGTAAAGATCATCAAAAAAATGACTTATTGAAAGTTCGTCAAAACTGTACATGTTTGCAAATTTTTCAGAAACTAACCTTCTTTCAACAAATTGATCCATATTATCAATTACTTCGGGAGGATCTTGTGAGAAATCAACGATTAGTAGGCATACCCTTTCATATTTCCACGCATCATCTTTCGGATTTCGTCTGCCAGAAATAGATAGGAAGCTCAATATATATTTTTCTAAGTCATAATGTTCATTGAAAGTATTACTTTCCAAACTGTATCCTTTATTTGGTAAAAGATATAAATATCCTAATACCATGTAAGGGAATCGATTATGTAAACTTAAAGCTTCAGCAAAAATTCTTTCAAAGAGAGTATCATAATTTTTTTCAATAGAACTTAATTGACTTCTTACATTAATAGATAATAATGGACCAACTGCTATGTTACTATATTTCTTTCTTTTGGTAAAGATTTCTTCTATCGATTTTATGTCCCTTTCTATTTCTGATAATTTCTTTTTTTTATTTGGATCCGACCCCTTCTTTTCATTTCTTAGCTTTCGTCTAATTTCTTTTAATTGATCCAACATCTCATATGTATCTTGGGGAGGTTGAACAAAAATATCTTGTTGTTTTTTCTTTGGGAAGCCATATACAGTTTTTTCGGTAATAATCCAGTCGCTGTTTACTATGTCTTGTAGTTCCTTAATAACAAATTCATGTAATATATTTATTAAACTTTGAGAACGAATAAGCTCCGTATGTCTCCCTTCGCTAATAGCCCTTTCATATTCATACTTCATTCTACGCAAAGTTTTTATTAGGTTTTCTCTATTGATTGGCATTATTTTACCTCCTTCATTTGAAGTAAATCTTCCACAACATTATCTATCTTTCTATGGACTTCATCTACTATATATTTCCTTATCTGACTTTTGCTCATTTTTCTCTGAATTAGATCTTTCACTTTTAAATGGAAATGTCTCCCGAAAGAAGCAATTTTTACATGTATATCATTATTTTCATCAAATTTTGGTATGGGAAACTCTAAAGGCCTCCGATGTATGGCTCTCGCTCCATATAATCCGCGAGGTTGGAACGGTTTAATTAATCTATTCAAAAGAGTTGAATTAAGAATTGCGGAAAGATAATAAGCCTCTTTTTGAGAGTTCGTTTCAAATACCCATGTTTTAACATCCGCAATAAACCCTTTGGGATTTAGGATTGCACCATTAATCCTAAATGCAGAGAGGTCGTCTTTATCTATAACACAAGATGTTATATCTTTCCCTGTAGCGTTATATAAAACAACATATCTATTAGATGGGCGTTGAAATTCTATGAGGTTATTATAGTTAAGCCTATCTAGAAGGCGTGGAAATCTTTCCTTCGCTTTATCAGTTTTATAGCTATCCCATATCTTTTGAGCATTTTTAAACCATTTGTATAAGCCAACATATCCCGAACTTGTCATATAGTCAGAATCAAGGAGCATGTATCTGTCTTTTTTAGGCAGTATTGGTAAGACTACCGGATGCATCTCGATATATCCAAATGGAACCATTTTCCAAGGAAGAAGTGTAGAATATATAAAATCCCTTTCAATTTTTCCTGTTAATTCATGTTTCCAAGGTTCTTTCACAATTTTATAAATTTCTTTGGATGTTTTAACAGAAACCGATTTCTCCTTAATATCTTCCAGATCTACGAAATAAAGAGAACGTGGGAAAATGCTTAATCCTACTTTAAACTTGTTATAGTAATAGCTTCTCTTCTCACCATTAATTTTAGGCGTATACTCTTTCTTTATTAAAGATAGGATCATTTTAGCCTCTTGTAATCTTAGATCTCTAGATGGTAACTCTCCGCTATATTTTTCTAATGGTACTGGATAGATGTTTTTGGCGTCTTTACGTCCTATTAATACACATGCGGGCATATTGAAAAGTGGAGATACTTCTTCCAAGTCAATAATTTTTAACAGTTTTACAGAGGGGTGTTCAAATTTTCTAAAATCCTTATGTTGATGAGTGCTTCCTATCACGCTTCTAGGCATGACAAATCCAATAATTCCATTTTTGTGTAAGTATTTATCTGCACACTTATTAAAGAATAATGTCGATATATCTAACTGAGTATGAAGATGTACGTCACCATTATTTAATAAATGATATCTTATCATCTCTTTTTTAACAAAATTCTGATAGTTTTTATTCTTGATCGAGCGCAATACGATCCAAGGGGGATTCCCTATAATTAAATCCACTTTTTTTCGTAAAATTTGA
>CAYYAU010000158.1:0-3677 GCA_964469765.1 uncultured Clostridia bacterium
AGAAGTGGAAGGATTTGAATTAAATATAATAATTTTAACTTCTCCTCTATATCCTGAATCAATTGTTCCAGGGGTATTAAGGACGGTTAATCCTTCTTTAAAAGCAAGACCACTTCTTGGTCTAATCTGAAGTTCGTATCCTACAGGCACAGCAACTTTTATTCCTGTAGGTAGAATCTGCCTACTTAAAGGTTGGATTTCTATATCTTCACCTGCATAATAAAGATCAACTCCAGCATCACTGGGATGACTATATTGAGGCAGGGGTAAGTTTAAGTTGAGTCGTTGTATCTTTACTCGCATCTTTGAAAGAAGAACTTTTTAGATTTATATTATTCGAGACCGATTCCGTTGTTTTACTAATTGTATACTTTCCTTTTTTCCTATCTTTCAGTTCACCTATTTTACTTTTATTCCAATTACTTACTCTACTAAAATACCCAACAATCCTTGTAACACCGTATATACTATTTGAACCACAGTATTTACATTTTTCCTTTAAACCCCTTTCTGTCCTATGACATATATTACACACTGTGAATTCAGGAGAAATCGTTATTTGAGCAGCTTCTGTATTTTTCCATGTTTTTATAATTAAATTCTCAATTGCCTCAGGAGACGGTCTTTGTTCCCCAATAAAAGCATGAATAATTGCTCCACTTTCAATAAATCTATGAAACCTGCTTTGACCAATAATTCTTTCAATTAAAGAAATAGGAGCACTTGCATCAAAATGAATGGAATTGGCATAATAGTATTCTCCATTTTCAATATTTCCTTTTACAACCTCCTTACTTTGAGGAAAATGTTGTAGATCAACCTTTGCTAATCTTCGGGCAGCTGACTCTGCAGGAGACTCTTCAAGCTTTACAGTTAGTCCATACATTTTGGTAAACTCTTGAGCTTTATTATACATAAATTCAATAATTCTTAATCCTAAATTGTATGCTTTATCACCTTCATGAAGCTGCTTCCCTATAAGATATTGCACACACTCATCAAGTCCAATCATACCAATTATATAAGTGGCTTTATCCAGATCTACATATGGCTTTCCATCAAAGGCAGTTTTTCCTATTTCCCACAACGGTAATCCCTTTTCCTTCATAAGTGATGAGATAAACTTTTTCTTTTGAAGATGGGCTTTCATAGCAAGTTCCATTGCTTCTGAAATCTCATCTAATGTCTTTTCAATTTTCCCTTTGCCTGCTCTATATGCTGCTTGAGGAAGGTTAATCGTAACATTTTGAAAACCACAATACCGCATAGACTCTGGATGTTGAATCATATATGCCTGTTTTGGGTCTTTTAAATCAATGGTAGTTTTTAACCTACAGCATTGACTTAATGTCACCTCATCCCTATCAAAAACAAAATAAGGCGTCCCATTTTCACTAGCTATCTCACAAGCATATTTAAACAATTCATACTGTCTTGGCTCCTTGAAGGTATCCTCATTAATATGAAAATCCATTTTTGGAAAACTAAACACATGTCCATAAGCATCTCCTTCTTTCCAGACATCCATCAATGCTCTTGCAAACTCTTGCGCTTCCTTCTCAAAGTCGTTATATGTTAGAATCCTTCCTTCATGGAAACTGAGTGGATTATTATATTCCTTAGGTATCTCTTTAACATACTCGATTGTCCCATCAATATGTTGAATCATATACTTGCCACCAGGACCTATAGCAGGAACATTCTTTAAGTATTTTGGAACACCTGTATGAATATTTGCATCTAAAAATAAAACCTGTCCCCCTCGAGAAAAAGCAGACTGCGATAAAGAAAATATCAAATACTGCGCTTCTTGTTTTATTTTACTATACGATAATCCTCTTAAATAAGGAGCATAAAAAATGTTAATATATCCTATACCTAATGCACCTGCATAGTATGCCTGCATAGAAGCAAGGAAGGTGTTTAAATGGCCTGTTAATGTCCTGGCGTGCTTTGCTGGAGAAGAAATTATCTCTAAATTCTCAAGATTAAGTCCATATTTCTTTAAATATTCAAGAGAATGAGAACTACAGTAGACCCTAACAGGGTACCCTAAATCATGTATATGAATCTTTCCTTCAAGATGAGCATCGGCTACATCTTTAGAGAAAAGATTATTAAGTGCATACTGCTTTAAGGCAGTTTCAGCAATTACTAAATTTACTGCTTCCGGGTTATGTGCAGCAATATTACTATTCTCTAAACTCTTTGAATAGATTAGTTTACTCAAATCATAACTGGGAATACCCACCCTTGTCTGTTTTACTCTCTTTTCTTCATATCCTAAATTAAGAAGTTCATTATCCACAAGCTCTCTAATAAAGCTTGTTGCAACCCTTTCAACACCGGAAGATATAATTTTTTCTTCAACTGCATGAGCGATTCTCTTTGCCTCTTCTATGGAAAGATCTGCTTCCTTAACCAATGCATTTATAATTTTCTCTCTATTCCATGGAGAAAGTTCTGCCTCAGTCTCAGTAGCAACTAAAAGATGAAGGTCCGTGACATCGCTTATATTCTTTTTCTTTTTTTCCACCTTTAATGTTTTTCTTCTCTGTTCTTTAATTTTCCTATAGAAAGAGTAGGCATTAGCTATATTTGTATATCCTTTCTCATTAAGAATTTTTTCAATTGCGTTATGAATACTCTCAATCGTTAATGTCTCTCCTTTTAGATAGTTCTGTTTTAGATAGTTCTCAACCTCATTTGTAAGTTCTTTAAATAAAGATTTTTTATACTCTATTCCAGTTGATTTTGCCGCTTTTGAGATCGCTGTTGTAATCTTCTCTTTTCTAAAAGGAACAACCTTAAAATCTCTTTTCCTTACAGAAGGGAAAAAACTTTTTTCATTCCAAGACATATCTTCCCCCTTTAAACGGTGTTTCTTTATCTCATTATCTACTTTTAGAAACACCTATTTTCTTTAATTTCTTAAGCTCTTTAAAGAAGCTATCCATACTTTCAAATTTCCTATAGACAGAGGCAAACCTCACATAAGCAACCTCATCTAATTTCTTAAGCCTCTTTAAGACCATCTCTCCAATAGCTTTTGATGGAACCTCCATAATATAATCTTGTAATTGATGTTCAATATCAGAGATAATATTCTCAATAGTATCATAAGAAATTGGCCTTTTTATACAAGCCTTTAGAATCCCTTGAAGGAGTTTATTTCTATCAAAAGGTTCTCTTCTTGAATCACTTTTCACAACCATAAGGGGCATCTCTTCAACCCTCTCGTATGTGGTAAACCTTCTTTCACAGTATCTACACTGTCTTCTTCTTCTTATGACAGAACTACCTTCTACATGCCTTGAATCAATTACCTTTCCCCCATTTTTTCCACAGTAAGGGCATTTCATAATATTACCCCTATATATAGATCTGCCATCATTGTATAATACAATATGTGGGATGTCAAGGGGAAATTTTACCTTTTAAAAATGAATTCTACTTTCCATGGATGTTCTTGTGTGAGGGTTACCCTGAGCATCAAAGCTTTCTTGATATATAATCACTAACGAAATGTGTGGGTCAACATTATAAGCAATCTCTGTGGTTATAATTGTATTCTTTCCTTTAATCTTCGTAAGGTCTTCCCATCTTTCTAAGTTTCTTTTATCATACTTATATGTAAGACTGAATTTGTTCATCAGAAGTTCTGGTGAAATCTTTAA
>CAYYAU010000159.1:0-3673 GCA_964469765.1 uncultured Clostridia bacterium
AAATATCCCCAAAAAGAAATTATTATTATTGACAATGGATCTAAGTCTGAAGTAAGAGATTACTTTAAGAAGAAAAAAAATATCAAATACATTAGAAATTCTAAGAATTTGGGGGTTGCTGCTGCTTGGAATCAAGGAATTAAAGCTGCTAAATATCCTTACCTTATTTTTCTGAATAATGATACTCTTTTATCCCCAGTAGCTCTTTCCAATTTAAGCAAAGCAATTGAAAAAGATTCAACTGCACACATTATATCCGGCTCTGAAGCTAGAGATCAATTAAGTGCTTTAAGTTTCAATCAAGAAAATTCCCGTTTAGTTGAGGGCGCTTTTAATGGCGCTTTCTTCTGTTTGTCTAAGACGTTGATAAAAAAAGTTGGTTATTTTGATGAAAAATTTTATCCTGCCTATTGTGAAGACATAGACTATGTCTGGCGTGCTTATTTAGAGGGTTTTTACCCTTTGGTTAGTCAAGGCGCATTATTCTTTCATCATCGGGGCGTAACTCAAAATGAAGCTTTTGAACAACCGATTGTTAGCCCGGAGCGTTATCAAGAATTAGTTGATTATTTCATCAAAAAGTGGGGAGATCAGCCTTATCAGAGATTGTCTGAGATGAAAGAAAGGTATTTTAGAACCCCTTTTAATCTTCCCAAAAGTATTAAAACTGCTCCGGTTATTGAGGTTAAAACTGCAGAAACGGGAATTAAATTCCCGAAAGACTTGCCTGACATTATAATTCCACATCATAATAGAACTGATCGACTTAAAGAATGTTTAGAAAATATTCCCAGAGGTTTTAATGTTTATGTTGTAAGGGGTGGAAGTTTTGCTGAAAATTGCAATAAGGGCTTTAAATTGAGTAAAAGTAAGAGAGTAATATTTTTAAATGATGATGTAATTCTAAACGAGAAGGCATTACTTGAAATGATTAACAAAAAAGCAGATATAGTTGGAGCAAGCTTAACAACCCCAAATGAGAATAGAATAATGAAAGGAATTCTAACTTCTTGGGGAAAAGGAAGGTTTTGGTTTGGCCCAGCTTATGATTTAGATCAGGTTGATTTTCCTTTTGGAGCTTTTTTCCAAATTAAAAGAAGTGTTTTTAAAAAATTGGGAATGTTTGATGAAAAATATAGAAATGGATATGAGGATGTGGATTTGTTTTTAAAAGCAAAGCAACTTGGATTTACGTTTGATTATATTGAAACACCAGTTTTTCACTACGAAGCTCAAAGTGAAGGAAGATATGATTATGCAGATCAAAATCAAAGATTACTTGAAAAAAGATTTCCTCCGTATAAAGTTCTTAAAATTTTGGGATATAAAACTCCTTTAATCTCTGTTCTAACAACCAAAAGAACAACTGATAAAATTTTATTCCCTGAAAGCTTAAAAAATCAATCATACAAGAATTTTGAATGGATTGTAGAGGAAGATAAATTCAAGAAGGGCGTGAATTATATCAGAAATAGGATTGTTAAAAAAGCTAAAGGTGAATACATATTCTGGTTTGATAATGATATTAAGCTAGAAAAGCATTGTTTGTTTTCTTTAATGATTGCTTTACTTCAAAATCCAAATTGTGACTGGGCTTATTGTGATTATTTAAGAAAAGGAGCAATTCAAGGACAACATGTAGCTAAGCCCTATGATTATCAGGAATTAAAAAAATCTAACTATATATCAGGAGTAAGCTTAATAAGAAAATCTATTTTCCCAAAACTTGATGAAAAAATTGAACGCCTTCAAGACTGGGATTGGTGGTTAGAGCTTGGAGAAAAAGGTTATCAAGGTATTTATGTTCCTGAAACTCTCTTCACAGCTTATTATAAAGAAAACGATATAACAACAAAGCATTTAAAAACCGAAAGATTTTTTAAACAGATTGAGATTGTTAAGAACAAACACCAGAGAAAGCCAATTCCCTATCGAATATATTTTAATCCAGGAATGGGTTTATTTGGAAATAAAGCAAGGCGGCTTTGGAACAACGAAGAACCAGATTTTGAATCACCTTTGTTGTTTATTGGCCTTTATACAGAACAAGATTATAAAAGATTTGCGCTTCACAAAGGTAAAAAAGCAGTTTTCTGGAATGGAAGCGATGTTCTTGGTTTGTTAAAAAACAAACATTTTCAAGAAATTGTTTTAAAACACCCAGCTAAACATGCAACTCATAATAAATTGCTTCAAGAAGAATTAGAGAAAGTAGGAATTGAAGCAAAAATAAGACCTTTATTCTTTGGAGATTTTCCCGCTTATCCAAGTAGTTTTAAACCTGGAAATAATGTTTATTTGATTGCTCATCCAGGAAGAGAAAAAGAATATGGAGTTGATCAAATTTTAAAAATTGCTCCTAAAATTCCTGAAATTAACTTTCATATCTACGGAATTGGTGGTGAATCACAACAGAATGTTATTTTTCATGGAAATGTCCCAGAACATCAAATGAACAATGAAATCAAGGAGTTTCAAGGTGCGCTAAGGCTAAATAAACATGATGGGTGCTCTCAATCCGTACTTAAATCAATATTACTCGGCCAATATCCAATCACTTACTTACCCTATAAGTATGTTGATAATTTTAAAACTCAAACTGAACTTATTGAACTCCTAAAAGAAATTCCTAAGAAAAAAGAACCAAATAAAAAGGCTCGAGATTATTGGGTTAATATTTTAAATAACTTTGATTGGCTATGAAAGTTTTAGTTTGGGCTGATTCGCCCACATCAACAACTGGATTTGGCATTGTTGCTAAAAATATAATCACAGGAATTAAGGATAAATTAAAACTTGATATAACTTGGCTTGGAATTAATTATGAAGGCGAGCCTCATGATTTTGATTTCCCTATTTATCCTCCTTTTCGTTTTATTGGAGAAAGTCCTGATGTTTATGGAAGAAAAAGGCTTTTAGAGCTGTTAGTAGAAAATCAATTTGATTTGTTGTTCATTTTAAATGATCCTTGGATTGTAGCTTCAGTTTGGAAGCAAATTGAAGAAATTAGAAAACAGCAAAGAAAAACAATTAGAAAAACTTTTAAAATTATCTTTTATTGTCCAGTAGATGGGCCTTTAGATGATTTTAGTTTAGTTCCTCTTAGGGAAGCCAACCAAACTGTTGTTGCCACAAATTGGGCAAAAGATATTTTATCCAAGCACGGAATTGATTGTCAGGTTATTTATCATGGCGCTGAGGTTGACGAATTTTTTCCAACAGATGTTTCTGATTTTAAAAAAGATAACTTTGGAGATTCCTATTTGATTTCTAATATAGGGCGAAATGTTTATAGAAAGAATCCAGAATTAAGCCTTTTGGTATTAAAAGAACTCAAGGAAAAAATTCCAGTTAAGCTCTATATGCATTGCAACAAATATGGAGATATAAATTTACCAAAGGTCGCTTCTTATTTGGGATTAAAAGAAAACCAAGATTATTACACCCTTCCTCCTGAATTTGCCGAGCACAGGGGGCTTCCAAAAGAATACCTGAACACAATCTATAATATTTCTGATGTTGTTTTTTCCACCACTTCGGCAGAAGGGTGGGGATTGCCTGTTGTTTCTGAAGCACCATTAACAATGACGCCAGTTATAGTTCCTGATATTAATCCCTTTAAAGAGACCCTTAAAAATAGAACAATTTTCTACCGAACCAGTGGTCTAAGACT
>CAYYAU010000160.1:0-1634 GCA_964469765.1 uncultured Clostridia bacterium
TTTATTTTAGCTGATGAAATTAATAGAGCACCTCCTAAGACACAATCAGCATTACTTCAATCAATGCAGGAGTATAAAGTTACAGTAGGAGGAAAGACATACCTTTTAGATAAACCATTTTTTGTTTTAGCAACACAGAATCCTATTGAACAAGAAGGCACCTACCCATTACCAGAGGCACAACTTGATAGATTCTTTTTTGAAATAAAGATAAATTATCCATCATGGGATGAAGAAAAAGAGATTATAAAAAGAACAACAGGAGTTTTCCATCCAGAGATAAAGGCTATTTTAAATGCAGATGATATAATCCAATTACAGGAGTTTGTAAGGAAAGTGCCGGTTTCAGATTATGTAATTGATTATACATTAAAACTTACCAGAGCAACCCGCCCTAAAACCGATTTTGCCCCAGATTTCATAAAGAAATGGTTAAACTGGGGTGCAAGTCCTCGTGCATCCCAATACCTTATATTAGGAGGAAAGGCAAGAGCAATCCTTCAAGGAAGAGACAGTGTTTCAATAGAAGACATAAAAGCATTAGCCTTTCCTGTATTGAGACACAGAATAATTTTAAACTTCAATGCAGAAGCCGAAGGACTCTCCACAGAAGATATAATTACAAAACTCCTATTCCACCTACGCGGTGGAAATAACTAATATCTAAAATAAAAAAGGCTATCAATGAAAAGGAGATTTTTTATTTATAGTTATGTGAGATTATATTTAATTTCTTTTCTATGTATTTTTGTTTCAATAGAAGGAATTAAAGCTGATACCAAGATTGCTGGAACAAGTTATGTTGAAGTTACTGATTGGTCAACTAATGGGATTTTGTTCTATACAACTAAGGGTAATGATTCTTCTGATATATCTATGATATATTCTGATGGCACCAATGAGAAGCAGCTCACTTCTGAACAGGGATTTGAGTTAAACGGTATCTACTCCTCTGATGGAAGTAAAATTTATTATCCACTTTTTCATGGTAAGGATATAAGTATATGGAGGATGAATAGCGATGGAACAGATAAAGAGAAGATTTTTCAATTACCTTCAGGCTATTTTTTAGAAAGTATAATTGTTTCTCCGGATAATTCTAAATGTGCATTTATATCTTATGAATTAGCAACTGAAAGATGTTTTGTATGGATAGTAAATACTGATGGAACAGGTGATATTAAACTTACAAATGCAGAGGTTTATAAATTTTATAGTAAGATAGACTTTTCTGCTGATAGTGAATGGATAGTGTTTGTATCCACCTCTGGCGAGATATGTAAAATAAAGACTGATAATACAGAGCGCACATAGTTTGCACCCGGTAGACTTCCTGATTGGTCACCAGATGGAACAAAGGTTGTTTATTATCATTCAGGTAGTATTAGTATAATGGACCCAGATGGAAGTAATAAAACAACTATTGTAAAGGATGTTAGCCCATACTATTTAGTATGGGCACCTGATAGCAACTGGGTTGCATATTACGATGATTGGGATGAGGGAATATATGTGGTAAAAAAGGATGGAACAGAAAAAACTAAGTTGACAACAGAGGATGAAAATTTTATTTATCCTATTGTATGGAGTCCTTTGAGTGATAAACTTGCATTTACTGATTGGCAAAATATCTA
>CAYYAU010000160.1:1734-3663 GCA_964469765.1 uncultured Clostridia bacterium
TTGTATGGAGTCCTTTGAGTGATAAACTTGCATTTACTGATTGGCAAAATATCTATACAATAAATCGTGATGGAACCGAGCTTCAAAGAATCACAAATAACACTTTACCAATCTATTTTGAGGGTTTTGTACTTTCTGGAGATGCAAAAAAAGTAGCCTACAAAGCGGAGTTCCCTTCTTACGAAGAGTTTTCAGTTATTAATGCAGATGGTTCTAATAAGGTGATAATTAGTACAGCCACAACTGGCTATTTCTTTTCTTGGGCACCGCATCCAACAAAACTTTTATATACAGAAAATGGAAAGATTTATTCCTACTCTGTAGAAACAAACTATAAAGTTCAACTTACAACTGGCCCTGATGATAAGTCTCCAGTATGGTCTCCTGACCTAAAAAGGATTGCTTACATTTCTTCTGGAATGTTATCCATTATGGATGCAGATGGTAAAAATAAGAAAACAATATTAAAATGTCCTATTTCTTCTACTTTTAGGAAACTTAGTGGTTCTTCAAGGGAAATCTTTTATGCACACAAGAAGGTAAACCCATTTTTCAAAAATCAGCATTCAGTTTACAGAAAAGATAGAATACCTTCTGTATCTGTAAGTGGAGAATTAAAATGGTCTGAAGACTCAAATAAAATTGTGTATTATAGTAATGGAGACTTCTGGATTATAAACCTACAGAATTTTAAAGTAACACAAATAACACAGCTTTTATCATACTACTATTGTTGGGATTATGACCTTTCTCCAGATGGTACAAAAATTGTATATAACCTTGGTGAAGAGACATTATGGACAATAAATATTGATGGAACAGGAAATAAAAAGATTTATACTCTAGCAGACTCTCGTGAATTTTTAGGTGATTGTTTATGGAAAGGAAATAATAAAATTTATTTTACTAAAGAAGAAGAGAGACCATACATTTCGCAATTATGTTCAATTAATCCTGATGGAACAGGGATTGAAGAGAAAACATCAGAAAACATTTTAAGTTGGTTTTTTGATGTTTCTTCTGATGGGAAAACATATATTTATGGTGCATATGGGTTATGGATTTATGGTGAGCCTCTTGTGATTCGTCCCGCACAGAGACAAATTAAGGTTATTGGTTCTAAAGAAGGAAGAGGAACAGTAAATCCAGAAAGAGGAGATAAAGCAAAGATATTTTTTACAGGTTCTGCTGCTGGAGAATATCATTTACGGATATTTACACAGTTAGGTGAACTCGTGTATGAAGATACAAAAGAGATAGAGTCTAACGAGGATTGGTTTGAGTGGATTCCTGAAAGTATAGCTTCTGGGATATACATTGTCCATATAGAAGGTCCTGGTATAAAAAATTTCAGTAAAATAGCAATATTAAGATGAAAAAATCATTTTTCCACAAGGTATTTATTGTATTGATTACTCTTTTAATTTTTATAGTAATTCAGGATTTTTGTTTTGCAAAGGTGGCAGAGACAGGTTGGTGGATTTTTCGTAGGTTTCAATCCATCAGACCTAAACCATTGACCACTTTTGAAGTAGATGGTTGTATTGACCTTACAGGGATATTTTATAACCCTTCTTTATTAGGTAAAATTACCCATTATGAGATTTTAACACTTGCTGAGTATGGTATTTTTGAAGATACCTTTTGTGGTATTATTTATGGACAGCGATTTTTTAATGGAGGGATAGGATTAAGCTGTTTCTATTATGATACAGGAAGGATGAATCTTTACTGGATAGAGTCTGGCGAAGAGAGAAGCCGAACAGTAACTGGGCAAAGAGATTTTTTAGGACTTATTTCATATGGTAAATCCTTTAGTAAGGATAAAACAATAATGGCTGGTGTAACTTTTAAATTTGCTAATAGTAATATTGCAGAGACCGCTTCTGCAAATGCCTATGCATTTGATTTTGGAGTAGCATATCAACC
>CAYYAU010000161.1:0-3637 GCA_964469765.1 uncultured Clostridia bacterium
CAATCTTTATTATATCCCCATTTTTAATAAAAAGTGGAACCTGCACCTCTACTCCAGTTTCTACTATTGCAGGTTTTAAAACGTTTGTAACAGTGTCTCCTTTTTGCCCTGGTTCGGTATAGGTTACTTTTAACTCAACAAATAAAGGTAATTCTATGTTCATTATCTGTCCTTTATACCATAAAGCTTCAACCTCTATATTTTCTTTCAGGAATTTTACCCCAGCTCCAATCTTTTCTTTTGAAAATCCAAATTGTTCATAATTTTGGTTATCCATAAAATAATAATTTTCACCATCATTATAAAGATAAATATTTTTCCTTTTTTCAATATTTGCTTCTTCAACCTTTTCATCTGGACGAAATGTTCTTTCAAAAACCTGGCCCGTAAGCAGATTCTTCAATCGGGTTCTCATAATCGCTGAGCCTTTGCCAGGTTTATGATGCTGAAAATCAACCACCACAAAAAGATTCCCATCTAAATCTAACACTGTTCCTCGTTTGATATCGCTAATAACCATCATAAATTAGTTAAAACCTCTGCACCATCTTTTTTCAATAAAATAGTCTCTTCTATCCTTACTCCACCCACTCCAGGCACATACACGCCTGGCTCAATCGTAAACACCATAGACTCCTTTAAAATTATATTATCGTATGGATAAGGCTTTTCATGAACCTCAAGTCCTACCCCATGTCCTATACTATGTAAAACAAAATTATGAAGATTAAATTTAATAAAGAGCTGTTTTGACAAATTCTCTAATGTTGAAAATCTCATTCCCTCATAAGTATGGACTATTAGATATTTAATAATGTGATAAATATTGTTATATAAATTGAGATATTGAGAGTTTATTTTACCTAAAAATATTATTCTTGTCAAGTCAGAAGCATATCCCCTAAAATTAGCTCCTAAATCTATAAGAAGTGGCCCATTTGAATGGACTTTTTTATTCGATGGTGTATGGTGAGGATTAACCGTATGTAAACCAGAAGCGACTATTGGATGAAAAGAACTGGAGTATGCTCCCTTTTTCCTTAAAATATACTCAATCTCATCAGCAACCTCTTTTTCAGTGATGTTTTTCTCCTTTAAAACCAAATTTTTTATCTCTTTGAATGTAGATGTTGCAATCTTACAACTTTTTTTAATTAATTTTATTTCATTTTTATCTTTAATTAATCGTAGATTTTCAACCAAATCATTTTTAATTGAGATTTTTATTTTTAATAAATCTTTTATGTTTTGAAAAAGATTGTAAGATATCCCCCCTTCACAATAAAGTATTTTTACCTTTTCGTTTTTTAAAGTTTGAACTAATCTTTGGATAAAATCATTTCTATAAATAATAACCTTAAAATCATAAGTGTTTGATACATTCAAAAATAAAGAGGATAGGAAAATATAGTTATTCTTTTCTGTGAAAAGAAGATAAGAAGGAATAAATTTTTCTTCAAGGAGATAATGTATATTTGTTTGATTTGTTACAAGAAAATTATTTATATTATTTTTTTTTAGAATATTTCGTAGTCTATAAATTCTTTTTTTCAATTTTTGTTTTCTAAACTTATATACTCTAACGCTAAAATATAGCTATTAATTCCAAATCCGGTTATCTGACCTTTACACTGATAAGCAATAAGAGACTTATGTCTAAACTCTTCTCTGCTGTATATATTTGAAAGATGGACTTCAATTGTTGGAATTTCAACAGACTTTATAGCATCTGCAATTGCAATACTGGTATGAGTGTATGCAGCAGGATTTATAATGAGATAATCAAAACTCTCATCCTTACACTTATTAATTTTATCAACAATATCTCCTTCATGATTTGATTGAAAAAACTCAATTTCCCAATGTTTGTTTTTCGCATATGAAAGCATTCTATCATTGATTTCATCTAAACTAAATCTTCCATAAATATCTGTTTCTCTTTTTCCTAATAGGTTTAAATTTGGCCCATTTATAACAAGTATTTTCATTCTGCCTCCTGTTATTTTCTAAGTTTATTTAATGTGGTTTTTATTATACTTAAAGGGATATTATTATAAATATTTACCTTTCCAATTCTTACAGGAAGAACAAAGCGAATTTTTTCATCCTTCTTCTTCTTGTCATAATACATTTTTTCAATAACCTTTGAAATATTAAATCTTCTTGGAATTCTTACAGGAAGTTTTGCTTTTAAAATTAATTTTTCAATTCTTACAAGTTCAGGATTACTTAAAATACCCAATGAATAAGAAAGATGAGATGCAAACACCATTCCAATTGCAACTGCCTGACCATGTTTGAAGCATTTATATGAAGTTATAGATTCTAAGCTATGACCTAAGGTATGTCCGAAATTCAAAATTGCTCTAATATTTTTTTCTCTTTCATCTTTTTCCACCACAGAGACTTTAAGTTCACATGACCTCTTTATTGCAAATATAAGCGATGCCTTATTTAATCTTTCAATATTATTAATCTCCTTCTCTAAAAATGCGAATAAATCTTTATCAAGAATTATACCATACTTTATTATTTCAGAAAGTCCACATTTAATCTCCACTTTAGGAAGGGTTGAAAGCACATCAAAATCAACAAATACCAATCTTGGCTGGTAAAAACTACCTATTAAGTTTTTTCCAAGAAAATGATTTACACCTACTTTTCCACCAATTGAACTGTCAACCTGAGCTAATAATGTTGTGGGTATATGAATAAGCGGGAGCCCCCTTAATAAGGTAGATGCAACATAACCCCCAATATCGCCAATAACTCCTCCTCCTAAAGTAATAACAGCTGTGTTTCTTTCTATTTTATTTTTTAATCCAATATTATAAAGATAATAGACCCACTTCAGTGATTTATATCGTTCACCATCTGGAATAATTCCTAATATTGGGGAAAAATTTGATTTAATAAGACTTTCCTTTACAGTGTTTAAATATAACTTTGCTACTGTTTGGTTAGTAATTACAAATATCTTTTTAGAGAATTTGAAAGATGCTAACCTTTTTCCGATATTCTTTAATTTTTCATTGACATAGATTGGATAACTTTTATCCTTTAATTTTACCAATATTCTTTTCATTATATTTTTTTCTATAAAAATTTATTATTTCATTGGCTACTTCTTCAACTGATTTCTTTGTTGTATCAACCATTAAATGGCATCTTTTATAAAATTGTTCTCTTTTTTTCAAAATATTTCTGATTTCTTCTAAAGGATTATTTACATTAAGTAAAGGTCTATAGTTCGTATTCCTTACTCTGTTATATATTTCATCAACTGTGGCTGTTAAACAAACAATAAAACCATTTTTTTCTAACTCATCCATATTTTCTTTTCGCAACACAACTCCTCCGCCAGTAATAATTATAAAATCATCAAGGAGCGATATACATCTTACAGCTTTGGTTTCTAAATCTCGAAAAAAAGTCTCCCCCTTTTTTTTAAATATTTCAGGTATCCTCATCCCACTATCGCTTTCTATCATATCATCTATATCAATATATTGTTTATTCATTAAAACTGCCAGTCTCTTACCTACAACCGTTTTTCCCGTACCCATAAATCCTGTTAAAACTATATTCATTTAATACTTCTCCAACAACAAATCTATATAGTTGTTAAAGTTCACCT
>CAYYAU010000162.1:0-3631 GCA_964469765.1 uncultured Clostridia bacterium
TGGCGGGTAAGTAGATTTTCTTAAAATTTTAAAAAAACTTATCTGCAAACCTTTTCTATAGCCAACGGTAAAAAATCAATCATATCAGAAGCTATTAAACACATTTCACCTTTAAATCTTACAGCCACATCTCCTGCTAAACCATGTATGTAAACCCCTCCAATACTTGCCTCCAGAGATGAATACCCTTGCGCAACCAATCCCGTGATTATACCAGTAAGCACATCACCTGTGCCAGCTGTTGCCATACCAGGATTACCGGTAGGGTTTACATAACTAACCTTTCCATCAGTAACAATAGTTCTATACCCTTTAAGAACACAAATAAGACTATACTCTTGAGCAAACTGTCTTGTAATTTCTTCTCTATTTCTATTAATTATGTGTTTTGATTTGTTAATTAGTCTACTAAACTCTCCTAAATGAGGAGTGATAATTAAAGAACCCTTTCTTTCTTTTAACTTTTTAATGTTTCCTTTAGAAAATGCCGTAATACCATCTGCATCTAAAATTATTGTTCCTTTAAACCTTTTCACAATATTTCTAATAAGAACCTGCGTTGAACTGTTAAGAGAAAGGCCAGGACCTATTCCTAACACATCTACTTTTTTTTCTTCTATAAAATTAAATATCGTTTGTGTAGATTTAGAACTTAAAGTATGATTATTTGTCTCAGGTAGTGGAAGACTCATTATCTCAGTAAGTTTTATCTCAATAATCTGATTTAAACTCTTAGGAATACAAAGTGTTACAAGTCCTGCTCCAATCCTTAATGCAGCCAGTGCAGTCAAACAACCTGCGCCTGTAAGTCCCTTAGAACCAGCCAGTATAACACAATGTCCATAATCATTCTTATGAGAATCTCTTTTTCTTTTTTTATCAAAGAGCCTTTTAATATCTTTTTTCTGAATAATATGCATCTTAATCTTTTTTATATATTATTGCTTGAGCAACAGCATAGCTTTCACAATGAGACAAAGTAATAAGAATCTTTTCCTTAAACCTCTTTCCTTTAAAAAAAACCTCTGGTTTACCCGACCGTTTATTTCTTATCTCTATAGACTTTAAAGCAATACTATTATTCCCCATTGCTTTCCAGACAGCCTCTTTCGCTGCAAATCTAACTGCATAATGTTCATGTTTTCTTTTCTTCTTCTCACAGTAGTCAATTTCTCTTTTTGTAAAAACTCTTTCCCTAAAACCATTGTTTTTACTGAAAAGCGCTCTAATCCTTTTTACTTCAATTATATCAATACCAGTTCCTAAAATTCTCATATTAGAATCTAAATCCCCTATAATTTAATTAACCTTTAAGTTTTAAATTTCCGTTATTTCTTGATATCTTTTATCAAATTAAGAGCAATTATGTTTCTTTGTATCTGATTTGTTCCTTCATAAATCTGGGTAATCTTAGCATCTCTCATATATTTCTCTGCAGGATAATCCTTCATATATCCATAACCACCAAATATCTGAACAGCATCTATTGTAACCTTCATTGCAACATCTGATGCAAATAGTTTTGCCATTGAGGAAATTTTTGAAATATTTTTCTCTCCAGAATCAATAAGCCGTGCAGCATAATATACCAATGCCCTTGCTGCTTCAACCTGTGTTGCCATATCAGCTAACATATGTTGTATTGCTTGAAAGGAAGATATTGGCTGACCAAATTGAATTCTCTGGTTTGCATATCTTAAAGCTTCCTCTAATGCGCCTTGAGCAATTCCAACTGCTTGTGCACCTATTCCGGGTCTTGTTTTATCAAAAGTCTTCATTGCAATAATAAAACCCATACCTTCTCTACCAAGAAGATTCTCATTTGGTATTCTACAATCTTCAAATATAAGTTCTCTTGTTGCTGATGCCCTTATTCCAAGTTTTTCTTCTTTCTTCCCAAAACTAAATCCAGGGGTTCCTTTTTCCACAATAAATGCGGAAGCTCCTCTTGCACCTTTATTTTTGTCAGTCATTGCTATTATAGTATAAATATCTGCCTCTCCTCCATTTGTACAGAAGACCTTTGTCCCATTTAAAATATAGCCATCTTTACTCCTTTTTGCAGTGGTCTTTACACCAGCTGCATCACTACCTGCTTCAGGTTCTGTCAAAGCAAATGCGGTAAGCTTTTCCCCAGATGCAATTGAAGGAAGATACCTCTTCTTTTGTTCTTCTGTCCCAAACATTATAATAGGAAATGCTCCAAGAGCAGAAGCTGCATATGTTACTGCAACACCTGCACATATCTTGCTCATTTCTTCTGTTGCAATACACATCTCAGTCACACCACCACCTATACCATTATACTCTTTTGGAATAAATATTCTAAAAAGATCTGATTGAGCTATTACCTTTATAATCTCCCAAGGAAACTCTTCTTTTTCGTCTAACTGTTTTCTTTGTAAAAGAATCTTTTCCTGGGCAATCTTTGCTGAAAGTTCTTTTATCATTCTCTGCTCTTCAGTAAAGAAAATATCCATTTTACCCCCTCTTATATCAATCTTTTTATTTTCATTAAAGCTTTATCAGCCGCATTTATTTCAGCCTCTTTCTTACTTTTCCCTTCACCTATACCAAACACTTTTTTATTTATCTTCACCGTAACGGTAAAAGATTTACAGTGGTCAGGACCTGCTTCTTTTACTATGCTATATTCAGGAAGACTCCTATAATGTTTTTGGACCAATTCCTGTAGAAGACTTTTTGCATTTGGTTTAACTGAAATTTTACTTTTCTTTATTAGAGAAACAACAAATATCTTTGTTCTTTCTAATCCTTGGTCTTTATATAAAGCTCCTATTACAGCCTCAAATGTATTTGCTAATATAGAAGGAAGAGTCCTTGCTCCTTTGCTTTCTTCCTCTTTCCCTAAAAATATATATTTTCCTAAGTTTAGCTTTCTTGCAAAACTAAAAAGTGCTTTACTATTAACAATATTTGATTTTAATTGAGTTAAAACACCTTCATTCTCATTTGAATGCTTATCGTAAAGATATGTTGATACAATAAGATTTAAAATACTGTCTCCTAAAAATTCAAGTCTTTCGTTGCTTTGTTTACCTGTGAGATAGGCATACGACCTATGGGTAAGCGCTTCCTTTAAAAGTTCTTTATTTTTGAATGTTATCTTTAATTGTTTTTCTAATTCTTTAATCTTCTTATCTATCATTAAAGGAATTTAGATTTTTCTAACAATCAAAGTGGCATTATGACCGCCAAACCCTAAAGAGTTTGTTAAAGCCACTCTAACTTTCTTTCGGCGAGATATATTAGGAACATAATCCAAATCACACTCCTCATCTGGATATTCATAGTTTATTGTAGGAGGAATGGTCTCATTTTTAATTGCAAGAAGACATACAATAAGTTCTATTACACCCGCTGCTCCTAACATATGACCAGTTATTGATTTAGTAGAAGAAATAGGAACATTATATGCATAGTTTCCAAACACAATTTTAATTGCCATGGTTTCTACTTTATCATTAAGAGGGGTTGATGTGCCATGAGCATTGATATAATCTATCTCTTCTTTGTTAACACAAGCATCTTCTAAACTTCTTTTCATTCCATAAGCCGCAGTTTTACCATCGGGGTCAGGAGCAGTGATGTGATATGCATCATCTGTAGC
>CAYYAU010000163.1:0-3622 GCA_964469765.1 uncultured Clostridia bacterium
TTTTTAAAATTGTATAAACCTTTCCCCTCGGGAGAGAAATTAGAGAACATAATATGGTGGGCATTTATTCTCCTTATTATAAAATCCAATATTTTCTCCAAATGTTCTATATTATACTTTGTAATCACGCAATTAGACAATATGTATGTATTTTTATTATACCTTTTTATATTAGTAACTGCCTTTTTTAAAATTTTAAAACTCTCTGGATTAGTAGTGTGTTTATTATGAAGGGATGAAGTATGTCCGTGGATAGATAAACATAATTCATCTATTAGCTTTAAGGCTTTTTTTGTATAGAGGGAGTCTGTAAATTGATAACCATTGGTAGTCACATAAGTAATATAACCTATCTCCTTAGCGTATCTTAAAATATCTAAAAAATTCCTGTTAAGGGTGGGTTCACCTCCGGTAAAAGTCACATGACTAAACCCTCTTTTACGAAACTTATTAAGTTTATTTTTTATCTCTTCTAATTTAGGATAAGTCCCCCAAAGCTTTTTTAACCTATCATATTCGCTGCAAAAAATACAGTCATTAACGCACTCATAAGAAATATGTATTTCTAATCTCTTCATTACTAACTACATAGTTAAAAAGGGCATATAAACTGTTCTATTTATTCTCCAGCCCAAAAAATCTTTCTCTGAAGGTTTATCCGTATTCCTATAGAATTCGGTATTACCTCTTGTAATAATTGGGACATTAAACTTTTTTATATTACAGATTAGATACCTATCTTTACAGTTATAATCACATCTTTCAATATTTATCCTCTTCTTAAAAATACATTTGGTAGTTACTGACAAGAAAACATAGGGATAATAAATAGAAGTCGAAATATTTGGCTCTAAAGAAAAATTATAACCTTGGAAAGAGTTGTTTAATTCGACCCGTTTTATGCCTCTTGTAATCAAAAAAGACTGAAATGTTTTATTACTCAACACACAGCCTTTAATAAAATTTAACTTTTTTTTATCTTTTATAATAATAGCCCGGGGGTCGTTCTTATGCCTAATTAAGAGTCTACCCAGACAAAAAATAAAATTCTTCTTCTTAAATTTCTGGCTCACCAGTTGCCAGAGACCCCAATCATTAAAGACAATTTCTGTATAAGGAGGGGATAACCTTAAAATCTTCTCTATTTTTCTAATAGCAGAATCTGTACACCAAGGAGTGACAAAGGTAAACTTTATCTTTTTCTCCTTACAGAAATCTAACACTCTTTGGATATCATCTAAAGAGGGTATAAGATTTGGGCAGAATTCTACACCAAAATATAGTCTCTCAAAGTCATCAGTACAAAATTTCAAATCTTTACGTCTACAAATATATATAGCTTTCTCTATCATAAGTCAAAATAACATTTATTATCGCAGTATTCGGGATAAATCTCCCTCTGAAGCTGCAATATTTTAGATTTTGGCTGTTTTTTCTCCAAAATCTCTAAGGATTTTTTGACAAAAGAAAGGTCTCTCTTTTTCCTCTCCAGAGAAAGCATTCTTCCTGTGATTTTAAGAATCACTCTCTGTTTAAATTTTTCTAGTTTATCCAGCCAGCATAGACCGCAATTATAATTTCTACAGAAATCATATCTTCTCTTAAGACTCTCTTCTAATGAAAAATTGCCCTTTAACTTATTTTTATCTACCAGAGAAAACTCTCCATATCTTTCTATAACCCTGCAGAAAGCTCCCTCATCTGAAGTTAAGGTCAAATTTAAATTATGAATATAGCTACACATCCCATTCAGATAAGGACAGTCCTCATTTTTTATAAAAATTTCAAATTCTTCTTCCGGAAATCTTTCCAAGATACCAATTATATCCTTAAGATAAAGATGGCGGGGTAAAGTAAATCTGTCTACTCCTAAATCCTTGTAGAACTTCACCGACCAGGAATTAAGAATATTACATCGTGTACTGGCAATAATTTTAAGTTTAGGAAATAGTTTTCTTACCTTTTCTATCAAAACAAGGTCTGTAATTATGACTCCGTCAATATAAAAATTGATTTCCTCTAAAAGCTCTAAAGATTTTTTAAACAAAGATTCTCTAAAATAATCAGTATTTAAGGCAAGGAAACATCTAAGATTATTATTATGAATTATCTTGGCTGCTTTTTTTACCTGGCTAATACTTTTTAAATTAGCAAAATCGTGGGGCCTTAGGTTTAAAGACTGAGTTTCATCTAAATGCTTCACCAAAGAAATACCAAAATAAAATTCATCAACGCCTAAGGGTATCAACTCTTTGAGTTCACCCACGTTAGAAAGAGGAGCAAGTATTCTCATTATTAAAATGTTGTCTTACCTTAAAACCTATTTCTAAATTATTTAAAATCACCTTTCTTAAAAACTTTGAATTTCCATAATTTTTAACAAGCATATAAAAATTCAAAAATGGTGTAGGAGAATAAATATCTATACATTTTACATTATCTAGTGGAGCTATATTAAATTTGGCATTTTTTAAATGAAATCCTGTTTCAAAAAATAACATTCCATCGTAATCGACAGCTAATTCTCTATTTAAAATAACAGGCTCCTGTCTGAAAGAAGAAAAATTAACAAAGTTTATATCTTTATGTTTTTCCACATAATCAAATATTTTCCTATATTCCTGTAAAAGCTTCTCTAATTTTCGGCTATTCCAGATAACCTCTAAAGCATAATTTATCTGGATGTTTTTTATCCCCATCTCTACCAGTTTAATAAATACCTCAAACATCTTATCTACATCCTTAGGCATTATTACAGTTATAACCCTATAGTCTACATTTGCCTGAGTTAAAAATTTTATGTTATTTAATATTTTATTATACACACTATAATCTGCATTAAAACCTTTCCTATTGGTAAGCTGCATTTGAGCATCTCCCTCAAAGCTTGCCTCTATAAAAAATCTATTCCTTCTGAAAAAATCTATCTTTCTTCTATCCAGAAGCAAAGCATTTGTAGTAAGAAAAAAATTTATATTTTTAGGAGTATCTTTAAAAATAGCCTTTGCATAATTTACCCCTTCTACTACAAGGGGGTACATAAGCAAGGGTTCACCTCCAAAAAAGTGAATTTGAGTACTTTTTCTTAATGAATTTTTTAAAAAATCTAAACTTTTATACAAAACTTCCCTACTCATATCGGCATCAAATTTTTTTGCTCTACAGTATTTACACCTTAACTGACATCTGTGAGTAACCATAAGAAGTAATTTCTCTACTCCATTATATACAGAAAGTAAAATATTTTTTCTATATCTTGCTGAAACCTCTTTCACTACCTTTTCATAAATTTGCTCTCTATACCCGGAAAACTCATCTAAAAAATTACTCAGAGCATCTGTTTTTAATTTACCTTTAAGAAGTAACTTTTCTCTAGTAAACAACAACCAGAAAAGAAAATTATCCACATAGTTTAATATTTTTTTGAAGGGGGTATCTAAATTCGTATCGTAAGATGCAAGAACTGGAAAAGAAGGAAGTTTATTTATAACCTCAGATACTTTAAAATCTAAACACTTATCTGTCAATAATCGCGCTGTTAGGTCGATTAACTTTCTCAGAATTTCTTTATAAAATATTAATTTTCTTGTAATTGATATTTCTCTCATTATTATTAGATTTC
>CAYYAU010000164.1:0-3616 GCA_964469765.1 uncultured Clostridia bacterium
TTTAATTCCTTAAGATCAATATTCCTTTCTAATCTTTTTTCTCTTGCCAAAGATATTCTTCCATCCTCTTCAGAAAGAACAATCGCCCATGCATCTGAAACTTCTGTTATTCCCAATGCAGCTCTATGTCTTGTTCCTAAAATTTTACTAACTTCCACCTCATGAGTTAAAGGTAAGATACACCGTGCAGACTTCAACCGTTCATTTTGAATTATCACTGCACCATCGTGAAGTTCGGAATCTAAACAAAAGATACTCACCAATAGTTCTTTTGTTACTTCTCCATTTATTATAATTCCACTTTCAATAAAATCACGAAGTCCTATCTGCTGTTCTAAAACAATAAGTGCTCCATATCGTTTTTTCCTTAAGGTCTCTAAAGCCTTTATTATCTCATTAATAAATGTAACACCTTCTTTCATAAATGTTCTTATAATAGGGCCCCTACCTAATCTGGCTAATATATTTCTTAGTTCTGGCTGAAACACAATTACAATTGCAACAATTCCAGCCACCCAAAACCCTCTAAGAATCCAAATCAACGTAGGTAAATTTAACGCCTGAACTAAAAATGTAACAAGAATTAATACTATAAGACCTCTTAAAACAAGAATTGCCCTGGTTCCTTTTATTAGTATTAATAATCTGTAGATTATATAACTGACAACAAAAATATCAACAATATGCACAAGATACTGTTTCCAGATAGAAACTACAATCTTAAATGTATTCTCCATTTTTTCTCCTATGGTATCTTATTTAATTGGTTTTTATTAATGGTAATATCTATACACTCTATCCATAAGGGTTATTACTTTCTGTTTTATCTTTTTTCTCATCTTTATTCCTTTTCTCAGCCATCTATATCGGATTGGGACCTTTCTACCTTTAGGTACTACTCTTCCAGAAATAACACCCAATTTCTTCCCTACATTCTCAAATGCTTCCAATACTCTATCTAACTGTTCTTCTGTATGGGTAGCCATATAACTTGTTCTTATCAATGCTCTTCCTTTAGGTGTTGCAGGACTTACTACAGGATTTGTAAATACACCTTCATCAAACAATAGTCTTCTCATCTGAAATGCCCTTAAATCATCTCCTACAATAATGGGGATAATCGGTGTTTCACTTACCCCAGTATCAAATCCAAGTTCAGTAAGTTCCTTCTTCATCTTCCTTGTATTTTCCCAAAGTTTTTCTCTTCTTTCCGGTTCTTCTCTTATAATATCTATAGCCGCCGAAATAGAAGCCACAGCAGATGGAGGTGGACTGGCACTAAATATCAATGCTCTTGAATTATGCTTTAAATAATGAATAACATCAGCATCTGCTGTAATAAATCCTCCAATAGAGGCTAATGATTTACTACATGTTCCCATTACAATATCTACCTCATTCTGAATATTAAAATATTCAGCAGTACCTCTTCCTCCTTTTCCTAAAACACCTATACTATGAGCATCATCAACCATTAGCCTTGCATTATATTTCCTGGACAATTCTACTATCTCGGGTAATCTCGCTATATCTCCTTCCATACTAAAAATTCCATCAACCACAATCAGTTTCCCTTTATTTTTATCAATAGAATGTAACACCCGTTTTAAATCATCAATATTATTGTGACGAAACCTTCTGGTTTCTCCAAAAGAAAGTCTACATCCATCAATTATACTTGCATGATCAAGTTTATCTGTTATAACAACATCATCCCTTCCAACAAGGCCTGCAATTGTCCCCAAATTTGTTAAAACACCTGTAGTAAAAAGTAAAGCAGCCTCTTTCTGTTCAAACTCTGCAAGTTTTTCTTCAACTTCGATATGAATCTTAAATGTTCCATTAAGAAACCTTGAACCAGTACATCCTGTTCCGTATTTTTTAACTGCTTTAATAGCTGCTTCTTTCAACTTAGGATGAGTTGTTAAGCCTAAATAATCATTAGAACCAATCATAATCATCTTTTTTCCTTTAATTATAACCTCAGGGTCTTGAGCAGAATCAATCTGAGTAAAATAAGGGTATAGACCCGCTGCCATTACCTCTTTTGCATCTGTAAATCTAACACACTTATCAAAAAGATCCATATTTCCCCCTTTTAAATTAGACAAAAATTGAAATTTAAAAATCAAGAGTTGACTTTAATAAACCGGTGGTCCTAGTAGATATATGAAGATATATTTTTTATTTTTGTATATTGTAATTTGCTTTTTAGTTCCCGATTTTTTCAGCCAAAGACGAATCTGCCCCGGCAACAAAAAATAGCACATAGGTGTCTGTTCTGCGGTTTCTTAAAAACTCAACCAATCTTGTTTTTTATACCAATCAATAGTTATTCTTAATCCTTCCTCTACACTGAACCTATTTATAAAACCAAAATCTTCTACTGCTTTATTACAACCACATGACCAATTCTCTGCCAAAAGTTCGTTTGATTTATCTCTGTTTAACATCGGAGTATCTTTAGAAAATATAAAATATAACTCCTGCAAAAAACAAACAAATTTAACAATCCATTTGGGGACAATAATCTTTATTGTTCTTTTTTTCAGTATTTTAGAAATTATCTCTGCTAATTCCTTTTGTGCTATAGACTTTTCTTGAGATAAAAAATATATCTTGTTTTTACTATTTTCTGAATTAAGACAAGCAATGATACCCTCAATAAGGTCTTTTACATATATAACACTTATTTTTTTTGATGGTGAACCTATAAAAAAGGTTATACCTTTATTTATTAATTTTATATACTGGAAAAATTCCCTATCCCTTGGACCATAAACAATTGAAGGTCTTATTATAGTGTAGGGGAAAAATTGGCTGTATTTTGGAAAAAGCATTTCAGCCTTTAACTTACTCTTACCATAATGGGTTAATGGTCTACACATATCATCTTCGTTCTTTGTTTGCTCAGAAACATTTGGGCCACTGGCTGATTGTGAACTTATAAATACCAATCTTTTTAAAGAACTATTATTTTTTCTGCATGCCTCTAATAAATTCTCTGTACCAAAGGTATTAACATTATAATAGACCTGCGGCTTAACTGCTTTTATAATACCTGCATTGTGGATAATATAATCAACCTCAACTACTGCTTTAGAAAGAGAATCCTTATCAGTAATATCTCCATATATAAACTCACAAGGAAGACCTTCAATCCATCTTAGATTACTTGTTTTTCTAACAAGACATCTAACATTAAATCCTCTCTCAACAAGAGCCTCTACTAAATGACTTCCTATAAAACCATTGGCACCGGTAACAAGAACTTTCATATATAAATCTCAGATTCGCTTTCTTTTAGATATGTCTTATCAAATGAGTTATATTTATTTTTTTGAATAATTTGAATAATAGCTTCTATAATATCATTTGAGGCATTTGGCTTTGCAATACTTAAAGATTTCCTCTTCATATACTCAAGTTTATCACTATCCTTAATCAGCTCTGTTATTATAAAAGGGATATCCTTTATACAATCGGCTTTTATAGCAACATTGTGTTTAACTAAATACTGTGTGTTTCTCCATTCTTGCCCAGGGATAGGTTCTACAATGACAATTGCTAATCCCTTCACTAAACTCTCGGATAGAGTCAAACCGCCTGCTTTTGT
>CAYYAU010000165.1:0-3559 GCA_964469765.1 uncultured Clostridia bacterium
CGTCCTGTTTGTCATTTTGTGTGCCGGTATAGTTGCTACGCATTCCCGTGGTGCCATAATTGCATGTGCGATAGCGATACTCACATTACCGGGGAGAAAATGGGGATGGCGGGCAGTCGCTGCTGGCCTGGTTGTGCTTACCACGCTCTTTGTATGCTTACCATCAGATACTATAATTACACTTGCAAAAGCAGGCCCAACCCAAACACTTTCGTTTGCTCGGTTTGGTATATGGAAAAGTACCCTGCAAATGATTGCTGATTATCCGGTTGTTGGGGTAGGTCCTGGAAATTTTGGCCTGGCATTTCACCAATACAACATTCCATTGCCGACTCATGCTGTCTGGTATGGTATATCAGCAAGGTTCGCGCATAATGAATACCTTCATGTTGCATCCTGCCTTGGTATCCCCGGCCTTGCGTTGTTTATCTGGGGCATAATTGCGTTTTACCGCTCTCTTCACGTTGTTATTGCGAGGAGCTCTAATATGTCATTGCGAGGCCAGCATGGCTGGCCGAAGCAATCTCATACCATCACAAACAGTCATTCTCAAGGCGAGCCGAAGAATCCCATCTTTTTACCAATTATTGCAGAATCTGTCCTGACTGTCGTTTTGGTTCAAGCATTATTTGATTTCAACCTGCATATGCCGGTTACGATGCTTACCGCCTTGTTTATTATTTCCCTATCCTGGAATGCCTCGCCACATACGCCTTACCCGGGTTTTTGCTCCCAGCGGGCGTGGGAGGCGAATAAATTATTTTTAGCCAGCATTTCTTCAGGAGTTTTTGTTCTCTGTATCTGGTTGTTGTCTGGGCGGCTTTTTGCAGTTGCAGGCTATCCTTCTGTTGCCGGAAGAATCAATCCGCTCTCATCTGATTTTGCCTATCAAGCAGGAATGATTGAGCGGTCTATCCAGCTGAACCCGTACCAGCCAGATGTCTGGCGTGAACTTGCAATGTCACATGCGCGTGCAGGGAAAAACACCCAGGCATCAAGAACTCTTGAAAAAGCGACGGAGGCAAATCCTAAGAATGCCTTGCTCTGGTACGAACTTGGTATTTTCAAATACAGAACTGGAGACGCCAATGGCGCATTGAAAGCACTCAGACAGGCACTACTACTTGAGCCAAACTTCCTCCGTGCCTGGGCTGCAACCGAACAAATTGCGAGGACGTCAGGGTTAGACAGGCTCTCTTTGTGGGCAGGTAAGCAATACCAGATGGCCTGCTGGCGCATCCCGGATCTTATAAGAACCGATAGTAACTACGAACGGCAAATTTTACTCCCGCCACCAATTCGCTAAGAAAGTTGTTGATTTCCGCTGTAGTAATATAGTATAATCGCAGAAGAACGTAAGGAGGTAACCTATATGAGAGTTGTTATAGCGGGTGGTGCAGGATTTATTGGTTCTCATCTGTGTGATTATCATATCGCACGAGGTGACGAAGTAATCTGCATAGATAACCTTGGGTCGGGAAAAATTGATAATATAAAGCATCTGATGGATAATCCGAAGTTTACTTTCCTGAGGCACAACATTACAGAACCCATCCATTTTGATTTCAAGGTTGATATTATTTATCATCTCGCATCCCGTGCAAGTCCAATTGATTACCAGCAATACCCCGTTGAGACTGCTCTTGCTAATTCACTTGGAACATATAATTTGTTAAATCTCGCAATGGTGAATGATGCGGTGATACTTTTTGCATCTTCATCGGAGGCATACGGTGAACCACTCGTGCATCCACAGACAGAAGACTACCGTGGTAATGTTTCGCCAACAGGAGTAAGGTCCTGCTACGATGAATCGAAACGTTTTGGTGAGGCGCTGATGATGGCGTTTCATCGTGAAAGAGAAGCGAAGACGCGCGTGGCTCGTATTTTCAACACTTTTGGCCCAAGGATGCGGAAAAAGGATGGCAGGGTAATACCTAATTTTATTACACAGTGTTTGAAAAATGAACCAATCACTGTGTATGGAGACGGCAAGCAAACCAGGAGTTTCTGCTACATCTCTGATTTGGTAGAGGGATTATATCTTCTTGGTCAATCAGACGAAGTTGAGCCTAAAAATCTTGGTAATCCAAGCGAAATAACGGTTCTTGAGGTTGCTAATATCATCAAGAAGATGACCGATTCAAAATCTGAGATTATCTTCAAGCCACTGCCAGCAGATGACCCTACAAGAAGGCGACCTGATATTTCGCAAGCGCGGAAGCTTCTTGGTTGGGGGCCAAAAGTCCCGCTTGAAGAGGGGCTCAAGAAGACAATAGAGTGGTTCAAAAGATAGAGGACTGATTAACGAGTGTCTTGTGACCTGGTAGTTACTGTTGAAAAAATCACGGGACATTGTCCTGTTTTCAAAAAAAAGGATAGGTTTGTCCTGCGCGAAGGATATAAGCTTATAGTTGCCTCTAATAAGCCCGTCTGCATGCATGCACTCTCCGCTCTAATGCCTTTCTATAATGCGCTCGCTCATGGGGCATCACCAGAGGAACTCGGGCTTTCAGCAAAGCGTAGAGGTGGCAAGATGGGCAAACCCATCCCTACGCGTGCCTGCTCCGGGTATGTTCAATGCCCTGACCCTTGCCACATCACTGGCGGTGGCACCGTGCTTTTCCGTATCACTATCCGCTATGGTCGGAAGCACACTAAATCCAGAAAATAACAGGGGTTGACAAAGTGTAAAATATTTGCTATATTATAAATGAAGCGAACGTTTAGAATATTCTGCACGAATAAATGGATTCAAAACTTGAGAAATTTAGTGACCAGATTATTGAAGTAGCCGGAAGAATAGCAGGGATGTTTGCGTTCAACCCTATTGTCGGCGAACTCTACGCACTTCTATATTTCTCATCTGAGCCAGTTTCTCTGGGTGATATGGCACGGAAACTGGGTACAAGCAAAGGGAACGTTTGTCTCAACATACGAGCACTGGAAGGATGGGGGGCGGTACGGAAGACCCGTATAAAGAGTTCGCGCAAGGACTATTACGTAGCAGAGGAGGACATTCTCAAGGTCATAATGACAGGATTGCACACTGGTTTATCCCGCCGGCTGGAAGTAGTGACAGAAGGATTTGCAAACATCAAAATGGAACTGGACAAAGCAAAAGCACATCTGTCAGTCAGCCAGAAAGAAGAAATTTCATTTTGTGAACAAAGGTTAGAGAAGCTCAAAGAATTGGCGGATGTAGCTGGAAACTTACTGAAGTTACTGGAGAAGATTTCTTCCAATAACACTCTTGAGAAAAATCTGAAATCACTCGTTGGGAAGCACTGACTGGCAAAAGCGGGGTTCCCGGAAGGAGGAATAGATGAAGGTACTTGTTACTGGTGGTGCAGGATTGGTTGGTAGCCACGCTGCCGAGTGGTATGCAACGCGCGGCAACGAAGTTATCGTACTGGATAATCTTATGCGTTCGGAATTGTTCGGATATGACAAAAAAAGTGTAGAATTCAACTGGAATTATCTTGGGAATTTCAAGAATATAAAACGCATTAAGGGTGATGTGCGTAACGAAAAAGATGTTTACAAAGCAATCGGTGAT
>CAYYAU010000166.1:0-3525 GCA_964469765.1 uncultured Clostridia bacterium
ATTTAGAATATTTAAAAGACTTTTTAATTTTGACATTTGATATTTGACATTTGGATTTTATTGATGCATACTCCTGTATTACTAAATGAGGTTATTTATTATCTTAATTGTAAGAAAGGAGCCAGTTATATAGACTGCACTTTTGGCAGAGGGGGACATAGCAAAGAAATACTTTCCTTAATTGGAGAGGAAGGTAGATTAATTGCGATAGACTGGGATAAAAGCAATATTGAGTTTGGTAAAAGGAATTTTCCCTATTCAAATATCTTTTTCTTTAATAAGAATTTTATTGAATTAAAACAATGTTTAAAAAGATTAAATATTGATAAAGTTGATGGGGTCTTATTTGATCTTGGTTTTTGTTTAGAACAGATTGAAGATGAAAAAAGAGGTTTTAGTTTTTTAAAAGAAGGCCCTTTAGATATGAGGTATTGTTTAGATATACAAGAGGATGCTTTTTATATAGTAAATACCTATTCTGAACAAATGCTTTATAGAATTATAAAAGATTTTGGAGAAGAAAGATGGGCAAAAAAAATTGCAAGAATAATTATTTCAGAAAGAAAGATGTATCCAATTACTACAACATCTCATCTTGTGAGTTTAATTAAAAAAGCAATTCCTAGAAAATATTGGCATAGCAAACTTCATATAGCAACTAAAACATTTCAGGCTTTAAGGATTACAGTAAATAAAGAACTTGATAATCTTAAAATAGGTCTTTTAGAAGCTTTGTCAATTTTAAAAAGAGGTGGACGAATTGTGGTTATTTCTTTTCATTCTTTAGAAGATAGAATCGTCAAAAACACATTCAAGCAGTTTCAGGAAAAAGGATTTACTATCCTAACCAAAAAGCCCGTAGTTCCTTCTTTAAAAGAGAAAAAACAAAATCCTCATAGTAGAAGCGCAAAATTAAGGGCTGGCTGTTGGGGTTAATGTAATAAGAAAACAAAGTGAAAAAAAAGATTTTGTGGGTATTTATCATTATTTATTTTTTCATCTGTCTACTTATTTATGTAGGAGAGAATATCACATTAGTAAAGTTGGGGTATCAACTTGATGAATTAACCAAAAGATATAAGAAAGCCCTTAAGGAAAACAATAAGTTGAAGTTACAAATATATAAATTCTCTAACCTCTCGTATGTGGATAAAATCGCAAAAGAGAAACTAAAAATGATTGAACCAGACAAAACAAATATAATCTTTATTAAAATAAAGAAATCTTATGTTAAATAAAAATTATATAAAAGCAATTTTTTATATGTTAATTGTTTTTTTTAGTATAATTGAAGTAAGATTATATTATTTACAGATTATTCAGCATCAAGATTTGAATTTTAAGATGGCAAAACAAACTCAAAAGATTAAAAATACTCCTATTCATAGGGGAACAATATATGACTCCAAAGGGAATCCATTAGCAATTGAGATAGAAAGTTACTCATTATATGTAAAGCCAAAATATACTCATTTGAATAAAGATACAATTAAAGAATTAAGCTCAATTCTGCAAATAAAAGAGAATGAACTTTTAGATAAAATTAATTCAAATAAAAACTTTGTATGGATAAAAAGAAAGGTTCTTCCTAATAGATATTCACAGTTGAAAAAACTTAATTTGAAAGGATTCAATTTTATTCCAGAAGGAAGAAGATTTTATCCAGAAGGTTCTCTTGCCTCTCATGTTATTGGATATTATGGGATGGATGAGGGGCTTTCAGGTGTTGAACAATACTTTGATGATTATTTAGGATGGGGAGTTGTTAAAAAAAGAGAGTTTAGGGATGCTTTAGGTAGAGATGTTCTGAATGCATCAGTTACAAAAGACACTTTTGATGGCAAGAATATTGTATTAACAATAGATAAGACTGTTCAGTATATTGCTGAAACTGAATTAATTAAACAGTTTAATAAAATAAAAGCAAAATCAGCAACAATAATTGTTCAGGACCCATATACAGGTAGAATTCTTGCAATGGCGAATTATCCTAATTTTAATGGTAATCTTCCTTCAAGTGTAAATGTAAAGATATTATGTAATTTTGCTGTTTCAAGGGTTTTTGAGCCGGGCTCAACGTTTAAGGTTGTTACGGCAGCTGCCGCTTTAAATGAAGGGATGGTTTCGTTAAAAGAAAAGTTTTATTGTGAAAAAGGGACTTACTATATTGAGAAAATACCAATTAGAGACCATGAAAAATGGGGTTGGCTTACCTTTTCAGAGATAGTTGAACATTCTAGCAATATAGGTATTTCAAAGATAGCTACAAGAATTGGAAAATATACACTATATAAATATGCAAGAGATTTTGGTTTTGGAAATTTTACTGGAATAAATCTACCAGGAGAAGTAAAAGGTATCCTAAGGCCTCCTTCTAAATGGTCTAAGATATCTCTTTCCAGAATTTCTTTTGGCCAAGAGATAGGAGTTACAGCTATTCAGCTTGTTACCGCTTTTTCTGTGATTGCAAATGGAGGCATACTTTATCAACCGAGAGTGGTCTCTATGATTTTAAATAACCAAGGTAAAGTTATAAAAAGATTTTCGCCAATTAGAATTAGAAGGGTTATATCTGCAAATACATCTCAGTTATTAATAGCAATACTTACCAAAGCGGTGGAACAAGGAACAGGCACCAGAGCCTATATTGAAGGATACAAAGTTGCAGGTAAAACAGGAACAGCGCAAAAATTCAATAAGGAAGAGAAAACATATGACCCAGATAAATATGTGGCCCTTTTTGGTGGATTCTTTCCTGCAGATAATCCCAAAGTAACAATTCTTATAATATTTGATGAACCTCAATTATCTCATTGGGGAGGAGAAGTAGCGGCTCCTGTTTTTAAAAAAGTAGCAAAAAGGTTGGTAGATTATTATAATATCCCTTCCACTTTAGAAATAGTAGAATCTAATGTAAATCAGTTACAGAAGAATTAGAGAAAAAGAAAATGAGATTGAAAGAAATCTTAGAGGGAGTAAAAATCAAATCTATTATTGGTAATGATGAGGTTGACATTAAAGGAATAAGTTATGATTCAAGGTCAGTAAAGTTAGGTAATATATTTGTAGCTATTGAAGGTCAAAGTTACGATGGAAATAAGTTTATTGATGTTGCAATAAATAAAGGAGCAAAGGTTATTGTCTCTTCTAAAAAAAGGCAAAAATCCCTTTTAGATTTCACTTTTATTGAAGTGGAAGATTCAAGAGAAGCTTTGGCAGTTTTATCCAGTAATTTTTATAAAAACCCTTCACAAAAATTAAAAATTATAGGCATTACTGGCACAAATGGAAAGACAACCACTTCTTATCTTTGTGAATCAATTCTAAAGGCCTTTAGGAAAAAAACGGCTCTTATTGGGACTCTTTCGTATAAACTTGATGATGAAGTATATATTTCATCTATAACAACACCTCAATCTTCCGATTTACAGAGAATGTTAAGGCATATGTTAGAAAAAAGAATAGAGTATCTTATTATGGAAGTTTCCTCACATGCTTTAGCACTTAAAAGAGCAGATATTGGGA
>CAYYAU010000167.1:0-3517 GCA_964469765.1 uncultured Clostridia bacterium
TTAGCCCTTCAAGTTTCCATGAGCTTTTTGATGATATAATTAAAATTGGTAAAATAACAGGGAAAAAAGATAATGCTAATAGCATTGTTAATAATATGAAAAAAGAAATAAAAAGAATACAAGAAGAGGTTAAAAAATATATATACAGGCCGAAAGTACTTATAGTAATATCTGTTTTTCCTTTAATGACAGCAAGCAAAGGGTCATTTTTAAATGAAATAATAAAGATTTTAGATGGAAGAAACATTTTTCCAAATTTAATACGGCCATATTGTAAAATAAATGAAGAAGAAATTATTACAAAGAACCCAGATGTTATCTTTTTAACAGAACCTGAGTTTTTACAGTATATTCTAAAAAATAAGGCATTAAAAAGTATCAACGCTATAAGAAATAATAAGGTTATTTCTGATATAAACCCAGATATTCTGTTAAGGCCGGGTCCGAGGTTAATAGAAGGGCTTAAAGCAATGAAGGAAAGATTGTATGAGAACAAACGTTAAAATAGTTTTTATTCTATTTTTAATATTTATCTTTTCCATTATGATTTATCTTTTAATAGGACCTGTTTCTTTGTTTTCTGTAGATGAACATACCATGCAGACCATTCTTTTTCAAATAAGAATTCCTAGATTAGTTCTTGCAATAATTGTTGGGAGTTCACTTTCAATAAGCGGGATAATTCTTCAAGCATTGTTACAAAACCCTTTAGCAGAACCGTATATTCTGGGAAGTTCGTCAGGAGCTGCACTTGGTGTTACTTTGAGTTTATTAATAGGAATAAAATGTATATTTTTTCCATTTACATCTTTTATCTTTGCATCGTTATCTATTTTCTTGGTTTATAATTTAGCAAAAAGAAATAAGATTATATCTAAAACAAATTTAATCCTTTCGGGTATAGTTGTAAATGCTTTTCTTTCTTCGTTAGTAATGCTTATCCTTAATCTCCAAAAAGAAGATATTTCTACCGTTGTATTTTGGCTTATGGGTAATTTGCAAAGAACTGATATATTTCTATTAAAAATTAGTGGAATGTTAATGTTATTAATTTTGATAATTACATATCTTTTTTCATTTGATTTAAATTTGTTTACCTTAGGTGAAGAAAAAGCTATCTATGTAGGGTTAAATGTTGAATTGAGAAAACGGTTATTTTTTATTTTAGCCTCATTTCTTACCGCAATTGCGGTATCACTTTCTGGAATAATTGGTTTTGTAGGTATCATTATACCTCATATTATGAGAAGAATTGTGGGAACTGATCATAGAATACTTATACCGCTAAGTTGTTTTGCTGGAAGTATATTTTTAATTTTATCAGATTTATTGGCAAGAACAATTATATCTCCTATAGAACTTCCTGTAGGAGTTATAACAGCATTATGTGGGGGTCCATTTTTCTTATATATATTAAACAAGACATATACACGGAGTTAATTAAGATGTAACATTTATATTTTTGTGGAGGGAAGTGTGTTTAAAAGAGTTTTGAAATGGATAGCTATTGGGATTGTGGTATTTTTGATTATGATGATTATGATTTATTTTGATGTTGTTTCCAGAGCAAAAGAATGTTTTAAGAAAGGAGAAAAGGCATATCTGCAAAAGGATTATCACAATGCTTTGATGTGGTACGAAACAACGATTGATTTATTTAGACCTCCTGAAAGTAAATGGGTAAAGAAGGCGCGACAGAGAATCGGTGAGATAAAACAAAACCAGCTGGGCGCCAAAAGATAATCCCTAACTAGAGATTTTGTTTTGCAAAATTATGGTGTCAGAGCAGATGTGAACCGAACGGACGCTGTTACAATTTACGTCAAAACTTAAAACCCATGAAAAAAATTATATTTTCTATTGTTCTTATAGGTTTTATAAATATTGTCTTTGCAGATAAAGTGGTAAATAAGTTTTATTTTGCACAAATTAGATATAATGGAGATTGGGACCCATATCCTGATGTATATAAAGATATACTCTATTTCTTAAAGTCAACAACCAGTATTGAGTCATCTCCAGAAAGAGTGGTCGTTAGTTTGGAAAATAGAGATATTTTTAATTACCCATTTTTATTTCTTATCGGAAAGAAAGAGTTTAGTTTTACAAATAAAGAGAGAGAATATTTAAGAAAGTTTCTTTTAAGGGGAGGTTTTCTTTTTATTGATAATGCTTCGACTGAAAAAGGGATTGGTTTTGATAATTCTATAAGAAAAGAATTATCCATAATTCTACAAGATTATCCACTGAAAAAATTAGAGATGAATCATACTGTGTTTCATTCTTTTTATCTTTTGACAGATATTGGTGGTAGAAGAATAATCCAGCCATATCTTGAAGGGGTAGATATTGAAGATAGAACAGCTATTATTTATTCTTTAAATGATATTACAGGTATCTGGGTAAAGGATAAATTAGGCAATTATATATACAACTGTGTACCTGGCAGTGAAAAACAGAGATTAAATGGACTTGCTTTATTTATGAATATTATTGTTTATTCTCTTACAGGGACGTATAAGGATGATAAAGTTCATCAACCTTTCCTACAGCAAAAATTAAGAAGAGTTCCTTAAATAAAACTTTAAAATGATATTTTTTTCGCCAGTTATATCTTCTGAAGTTCTTCTTCTGATATTTCTTCTTATTCTTATTGGGGTATTTTTTTCTTTTAATAAATTCAAAAGAAACAAATTCTCTCTTTTAGTATTGAGAATTTTACTTTTTACCTTTCTTTTCTTCCTTTTCCTTTCACCAACAAAAAAAATAAGAAAAAAATCTATTGATAAGCCTTTACATATATTTCTTGTTGATACTTCAAAAAGTGTAAAAGAAAACTTCCCTTTAATAAAAGATTTTATAAAAAAAATCTTTCACTCTAACCTTAAAAACAAATTCAGAGCCAAACTTTATACCTTCTCATCTACTGCTAAAAAGGTCTCTATAGACTCATTTCTTGCTGTAGGTCCCTTAGGAGAAAGAACGGATATTGCTTCAAGCATAGAGAATATAATAGATAGAGAAAATAGAGTAGCAAGCATAATACTAATTTCTGATGGAGCACAAAATACTGATAAAAATCCAATCAGTATAGCAAAGCATTGCAATTTCTCAATATATAGTATAGCTGTAAAGAGAATAAAAAAAGATTATACAAATTTGAAGATAGAAGGTTTACATTTAAGTAACATTGCTTTTTTAAATACATCTTTTTCTTTTAAGGTAACTATCAAAGCAAATGGATTTAAAAATAGCTCTATACCTGTAATTCTAAAGAAAGGAGAAACCATTATTCAACAGCATAATGTTAAATTTGATAATGATATGGATGAGAAAGAGCTTAAATTTAGTTTTATCCCTAAGGAAAAAGGAAATTTTATTTATACAGTTTCTATTCCGGTATATAAAGACGAAAGGTTGAAGAATGACAATATAAAAAGATTTCTTTTAAAAGTGGTTAGGGATAGAATAAGGATTCTTTATATTACTGGGAGACCTTCATGGGAGACAAGATTTT
>CAYYAU010000168.1:0-3483 GCA_964469765.1 uncultured Clostridia bacterium
ATCTTCGTCTGAAGGTGCAAAAAAAGCAGCGAGTAAGCTTTTAGATTTAATTGAAGATGGTAAGATACACATAGCAAATAAGTATGATAAAGCATATGTTTTTATTAGAAATAACATAGAATATAATGCTTTTAATCAAATTGTTTCTGCTGATGAGAATATGTATTCAACTGTTCCACCCAGTTCAGTTCAAAAGACAAAGGTAATAGAGAGAGTATATAATAAGTTTGGTCAAGAAGTAAAGAGCATCAATATCATAGAAAGAAATGGAGAGAGCTTAGTAACTAAGTATTTTTCAGGTGATGAAGAGCTTTCAGGTGATGTATTAAAGGCATTTATGTCAGGTGATGATGGAATAATGGGTAGCCCTGATGATAGAACCATTGAAGATTTAATTGAGCAGGGTATAATAACTGTGAAAGAAGAAAAAACAAATTTAGGGCAGATAAGCGTGGTTATTCAAGAAGAGAGAAAATATAATAAGTTAGGTCAATTAAAAAAATACAAAGAGTATATAAACTCAAATCAATCGCCAGATGCAATTGAGATACGAGATATTTCATATGTCCGATATAATAAAAATGGGCAGCGGATAGGTTTCTTAGAGAGGAATACCCAAAAAGGCAAGACAGTAAGAAAAGGATATTTTGTAAATGGGGAAGAACTAACCGCTGTTCTTTTAAATGATACTCTTGAATCTTATCCAGAAAAGACACTGACAGAATTAATTGAACAAGGGATAATTACAGTAAAAGAAAATATTCCAATAGAGATTAATCAAGAGCGTCTTATCTTGCGAAAAAATACCTCATATAACAGTTTAGGAGAGATTACAGGGTATACCACATTACATATTGATAGTAAAGATGATGTGGTAACAACAGAAGATGTTTCTGGAATAATTTATAATGATAAAGGGCGGGTGGTTAATCAAATAAGTATTATCCATCAACAAGGAAGAGCAAAGGTAAACAGGTACTATTTATCTGGGGAGGAGTTAGATATTATTTCATTAGGTGTATATTTAGAGGAGAATGGAGTGAGTTTATCAGAAGTTTTAGAAAGCGGTCAATTAGAAAAAAAAGAAGAAGCTATAAATATAGATGCAAAAGAGTATAGATTTAGGATAAACACAGAGTATGATGATTGTAATCAGGTATCTAAATATGAAGAGATAATAGCCAGAGAAGGAAGCGGGGCTGATGAAATAATAGAAACAATTAAAACAAGTGATATGAGATATGATAATAAAGGAAGACTAACCTCACAGATAATTGAACAGAGAAAACAAGGTAGAGGAATAAGACATAGATATTACATTGGTTTAGAGCCTTTAAATTATGAAAGATTACAGACAGTATTAAATGCTAATCCAGGGATGAATTTTTCAGATTTAATAAGCCAAGGTACTATTTGGATAAAGGAAGAAGAAACAGAGGTTGATGAGACAAACTGGGTATTTAAATATGATATAGAATACAATAATCTGAATCAGATAATTGGATACAAAGAGTCTTCACAGGATTGCACCTGTTCAGATGTGGATATAAAAATGGAAGATATGATATATAATGAGGAGGGAAATTTAGTAAGTTCTCATCAGATAAAACAAACAGATTCTCTGGATGGTTCTATAGATATAAGAGACATAATTACATTTTATAGTTATGAAAAGGGGAAGATTTTAAAAGATGCTATTGGATATGGAACAGTAACAACTGAAAGTGTGTTTGGAGATAGTTCTATAGGAAGAATAAATCAACTATATGAAATAATAAATAGTCAAGCAAGGATAAAAGCAATAGAACAGAAGATGAAGGAAGAAACTGTGGAGGGGACAATAACAAACAGTTATCAACTCACACTTTATGGGTACACAGATAATAGTGTTTTAGATAAAGCATTTGGATTTACAACAAAACAGGGAGAGGATATATTTGGAAACAGATTCTTTAATTGTATGGAAAATATCTATGAGATAATAAATAATGAAGCAAAAATAGTATTATCATATACAACAGAGTTTAATTGGCAGAATCACTGGACTGATACAGATATATCTGCTCAATCATCTATTTTAGGAGCAGGCACGCAAATATTTAATACAAATGTAAGTGAGGATACAATCTTAGGAGCAGGTAGTCAGATGTTTGGTAATATTGGTTCAGTGGTTAATGAAGGTACTAAGTTATATGAAAGTAATAGTCACATAATTATTTATGGCAATGATGATAATCTGATAATAGATGGAGAATCATACAGTTTAGATAGTTATGATGGTCCAACATCAATTGATAATATCAATATTACAGTTAATAATAATATAGTTACAATAGATATGCAAGACTTACACATTACGGCAAATTCCCAATTTACCATAATTGAGGATTCTTCAAATAACACAAAACGGATATTCTATTATCACTCAGATCCTGATGGTAAAAGAACTTCAATTGCTCAAGTGATGGAACTTACATATGACAACTTTACAGATAAGAATATTGTTGGTGCTTATAGAGAAAGTTATAACAAAGATGGTGTATTAATGGAGGTATTGAACATAGAAAAGGATACAGAAGGAATTATTTTAGGAGAGAAACATTTCTATGACTATGCGGGTAATAGAGTCATAATGAGAATAAGTAGAAATGATAATGGTAGTTTAAGGTTAGAGGGATTATTTACAAGTCCTAATGGACTTATTACAAGGGCAATCCTTATTCCAACAAGGTATACTGGAAATACTGTGGTAGACCCGAATGACCCAAATGCTACTCAAGATGGATATGATGTTAGGTATACAACAGTGATTCTTAATTTAGAAAATCCTGATGCAGATGCTGATAATCTGCAGGATGGTTTAAGTGTATGGGAATATATAGAGGTCAATGTCACTCGTGCTAATAATAATATCATTACAGTGACATGGGAAGATGGAAGAAGTATAACTATTCAGAGGGATACTTCAAATAACATAATTATAAATGGAAAAAACATTGGTCAATTAGATAGTGTTGATGAAAGGATAGAAGTAGATGGAATCTATCTCTGTAAGCAGGATATAATTTCAATTCTACAAGCTGCGTATAGAAGCAATATAAATGAAGAAACAACAGCAAATATACTAAAAAGAAACGAGCAAGGTCAGTTAGTTGCTAAAGTGGATGACAATGGAAATCCTGTATTAATTGGTTGCGGAGTTAGATTTGAACAAGTAGTAAACGATGATGGTAGTATAACTCGCACATATATATTGAATGACCCAAATAATACTCGGATAATAATAACACTCAATAACTTTAACCCAGGGTATCTTAATGAAACAGAGATAAAGGCATGGAAAAATAGTGATGGCAGTGTATCCATAGTAAACAGTATTGGTGAGGATGTAAAAGGAGTTATTAGTGAAGATGAGAAAGACAGAATAAATGAGTTATTAGAAGAGAAGGAAATTGGTGAATTAATAACACATAGAGTAACAAA
>CAYYAU010000169.1:0-3452 GCA_964469765.1 uncultured Clostridia bacterium
CTCATTCCAAAAAGAAAGTATGTGTTATTACTTTGAGCCCAGTTAAAAGACCAATCAGTAACACCACCTACATTTGTTGGGTCTAAAAAGTTACTATAGTTTCCAAAGGAAGAAAATAACTTTGTTCCATCAAACTCCATTAAACTTACTGGCGAAGGAGAAATTACATCAATCTCCTTATAAAACATTCCTTGTGTTGCAGCTAATCGAAAAGAACCTAAATTGTTTTTGTAAAGAGGCCCGTTATTATTTAAATTAATTCCAGTATAGCCAAATGCAACAGAAGAAATAAATGTCATTGTTGTTATGAGTATTAAAATTCTTCTCATACTTTATCCCCCTTATTTATGATTACTCATTAAACAAACAAAATTACTCTTCTCCTCTACTGGCAAAGACTCACTTTACTTATAGCTTGTGGGGACTCTTTTTCACCTCCTTTTTTGCCTGATTATGAGGAGTCAAATTTTTTTGATTTTACTAAAATTTCGTTTATTCTGTCAAGATAATTTTTTCAAGCACCTTTTTTTCTTTTTTTATTTACAAATTTATGTTATTTTGTATAATTATAAATATAATATAGATTTTTATTATTCCATAAAACTGACATTTGAACGTAGCTTTGAAATTAAATTAAAATGAGAAAAAAAATAACTTTCCATACAATTAATCTTTTAGTCTTGTTTATTCTTCTACTTACAGGGTTTTTCTTCTGGATAAAAAATCTTTTATACGAACTTCCTTCATATGAGAAATTAGAAGAGTATCAGCCGAGTCTTACAACCATAATTTATGATAGAAATGGTGAAGTTATTGATGAATTTTTTATTGAAAAAAGAAGAATTGTCCCTTTATCAGAAATTCCTGTTGATTTACAGAACGCAATAATTGCAATTGAAGATAACCAGTTTTTTAGACATTGGGGAGTAAACCTGTATAGACTCTTTAGAGCTTTGCTGGTCAATATTCAAAAAAGAAGGTTTGTCCAAGGAGCAAGCACAATAACACAACAATTAGCAAGAAGCCTGTTTCTTACAAGAGAAAAAACTATAAAAAGGAAAATAAAAGAGGCACTGTTAGCAATCCAGCTTGAAAGAACCTATACAAAAGAGGAAATCCTTCAACTTTACTTTAACCAAATATACTTTGGAAATGGTGCCTATGGTATCCAAACTGCTGCTAAGGTTTATTTTAACAAAGATGTAAAGGAATTAACACTTCCTGAATGTGCACTTCTGGCAGGGCTACCTCGAGCTCCAGGTATCTATTCTCCTTATAAGAGTCTGTTTAGAGCATATAAAAGAAGAAAACTTGTACTTAGAAGAATGTATAATTTGGGATTTATTAGTAAAGAAGAAATGGAGAACGCAAACAAATCTCCTATTATATTAGCAAAAGAAGCCTATAGAGAAAGAGCGAATGCTCCTTATTTTGTTGAATATATAAGGCAAATATTAGAACCAAAGTATGGCACAAATGTATTGTTTAAAGGTGGATTAAAGATATATACCTCATTAGATTTAACTATGCAGAAGGTTGCTGAAGAAGTGCTTGAAAGGCATCTATCAAGATTTGATGAAGAAAAGAAAAAAGAAATGGAGGAAGAAGGTTTAACTAACATTGGAGAAAAAGAGGTTCAAGGAGCCATACTTGTTATTGACCCAAAATCTGGTCAGATTAGAGTTATGGTCGGAGGAAGGGATTTTAAACAAAGTCAGTTTAATAGAGCTGTCCAAGCAAAAAGACAACCTGGGTCCGCATTTAAACCTTTCATTTATACAGCAGCGATTGATAGTGGGTATACAGTGGTAAGTCTTATTGATGATAGTCCGGTGGCTTATTATAATGATGGAATTAATTGGAAACTTCTATCCCGCACAACAGATCTGTCTGATATCAATCCTGAAATTCTACAAAAGATTGACCCTGAAAAAATTTGGATTCCTCGTAATTATGGGGAGAAATTTGGTGGTCCAACATTATTAAGGGATGCATTAATTCACTCAAAAAATGTATGTTCTGTAAAGCTCTTAGAAAAGATTAGACCTGAAACCGCCGTAAGGTATGCAAGGAAAATGGGAATAGTCTCTCCTTTAGAAAAGACATTATCATTAGCATTAGGAGCCTCTGACCTTACCCTTTTGGAGATTACAAATGCCTTTTGTGTTCTTGATAACCAAGGAATTAAAGTAAAACCCTATGCTATTACAAAGGTTGAGGATAATCAAGGAAATATATTAGAAGAAAACCTTCCAATTGAAAAAGAGGTTTTATCTCCACAAACATGTTATATTGTAACTCACCTATTGCAGGAAGTCTGTGAGTATGGAACAGGATGGTATACACGATATTTAGGAAAACCTAGAGCCGGAAAAACTGGAACCACAAACGATTTTACTGATGCTTGGTTTATTGGATTTGTTCCAAATTTAGCTTGTGGAGTATGGGTGGGTTATGATGACCATAGTTCATTAGGAGATAAAAAAGCAGGTGGAGTTGTAGCTGCTCCTATCTGGACAGAGTTTATGAAAAAAGTTTTAGAGAATAAACCTGTTCTTGATTTTCCGGTTCCTAAAAATATTGTGTTTGTAAGAGTTGACCCTAAAACAGGACTTTTAGCATTTGAGGATAGTAGTGAAGCGGTTTTAGAACCTTTCTTAAAGGGAACTGAACCAAAAGACTATTTTCTCACAGAAGAAAGCCCTGTTGAAGAAAAATAGGGACACATCCCCTAAAAAAGAGGTTAAGGTCATTTTTAAATTTAGAAAAGATAAAAAATCACTCTACTCCTAATTTTTAATAGGATGTGTCCTTAAAAAGGAGGGGTTATGCATATATCTCCTAAACAAGCAGAAAAGGATGCATTAAGAACGGTGGCAAATCTAATGTTAGCATCAGCACGAACTGCACCAAAGGCAAGGGGTATTGATAACCTTAAGATGTTAATCCTTACTGGTAAAGAGAAAAATATGTTGGCAAATAAAATGAAAAAAATTGGCATTAGAAACGAACATCACACATTTATAAGAGATGCTCAGAATGTAAAAGAGGCTGATATCATCATTCTTATAGGCACTAAGGTTGCTCCATTAAATCTAAAGACATGTGGTCTTTGCGGCTATAAAAACTGTGCAGAAAATCTAAAGAATAATGGAATATGTATTTTTAATATCTCCGATTTAGGGATTGCTTTAGGTTCTGCAGTAAGTATTGCTTCTTTGCATCATGTTGATAACAGAATTATGTATACAGCTGGGTATGCTGCTAAAGAGATGAAGTTACTTGGTAATAATGTAAAAGTTATATTTGGTATTCCGCTATCTATAAAAGGAAAGAATATCTTCTTTGATAGAAAGTAATATACAACAGAACGAAAAAAATCCATTTGACATTTGGACTTTGGATTTTGGGGTGAACCAGAATAAAGTTCGGTACACCCCAACCCTGATACC
>CAYYAU010000170.1:0-3406 GCA_964469765.1 uncultured Clostridia bacterium
AAAGTTCGGTACACCCCAACCCTGATACCCGAAGTGGTTCAGGGTTGGATTTTGGATTTGGGATTATTATTGTTGAACTATATCTGATTTAAGAGGGTTTCTAATTCTATGTAGACTCTTTTTTATATCTTCAAAGATTCCATATACGGAAGGAAGTATAAATAAAGTAAGGGCTGTTGAGGTGATAAGTCCTCCTATTACTGTTATGGCTAAAGGTGACCACAGGTTAGCCCCTTCACTTTTATCTAATGCCATTGGGATAAGACCAAGTATTGTTGTAAATGTTGTCATCATAATTGGTCTTAGTCTGTCCTGAGAGGCTTGAAGTAAGGACTTAAAAAGAGAAGTTTTTTTCCTTAATACATTAATCCTATCAACAAGAATAATAGAGTTATTTACCACAATACCACCTAACATAATCATTCCTATAAAAACACCCATATTAACCGCTTTTTTTGTAGCAAACAATGCTAAAACCGCTCCTATAGATGCCAGTGGGACTGATATCATAATAATAAGAGGTTGCCAGTAAGACTCAAATAATGACGCAAGTACCATAAAAACTAAAAGTACTGTAACAACTAAAGCAAACTTAAATTCCTTTTCATTTTTAATCATCTGGTTATAATCAGAACCAAACTCAAAATAGTAATCCTTTGGGAAATGGGTATCTTTAATCTTATTTTTAATTAAGTTTATAACAGTACTTAGATGGAGATGTCCTCTATTTGCACTCACTTGAATCATTCTTACTTTATTTTTATGCCAAATCTCACTCGGAGAAAGAGAAAACTTAAAATCTGCTACTTGACTTAAAGGTATAAGTGCTTTATCAATAGGGGAAACTACGGTTAGATTTCTTACATCCTTAAACTTTTTTCTAAATCTTTTTTCCAATCGTGCAATTGTCTCTACCTGTGTTGTTTCAGTAGAAAAATATGTTGCCCTTAAACCACGCATTAGAGCATGAGTTGTTTCAGCAATATCCTTTACATGCAGTCCAAAATACGAAGCTCTAAGTTTATCAACATTAATTTGAATTTCAGGTCTTCCTGGCCTATATCGTAATTTTATATCAGCAAGACCAGAAATACCACCCATCATTTTTCCAATATTGACAGCAATGTCTCTTAATATATTATAGTTATGACCAAATACATTTATTACTACTTCATTACTTGCTTGTGGTTCAGAAAAGTAAATAAATGCATCATATATTCTGCCAATCTGTTTAACCTTTGGTCTTAGTTCATCCATTATGTCTTTTATTGTTCTTGCTCTTTGAGATTTAGGTAACACATCTACATATATCTTTGAAGACCAACCTTCCACCCTTGAAGAGACTGTTTTTACAACTTTCTTTATCTCAGGAATGCTGTTTAGAAGTTTTTCTACCTCTTTTACTACTTTATCCGAAATTTCAAGTTTTGTTCCTGATGGAAGCTCAACAAAGATAGTAAATTCGTTCTGTTCAGTTGTCCCAATAAGCTCCTTTGGCAAAAATTTTGTATAAATGAAAACAGATAAAATAAAAAGACCAATTGAAACAAAAATAAAAGTGTACCTTTTTCTGAATATATAGGATAGAGACTTTCTGTAGGTTATCAGATTGAATATATTTTTTACACTTTTTGGCGTGTTTAAATTAGATAGATTCTTATACGAAGAAGTCAAAAAAGGAATTTGTGAAGAAAGGAGAGGTACTAAAGTCAAAGCGACAAACAGTGAACTTAATAAAGCAAAAACAACCGTTAATGATAAACCTATATATAAAATTTGTACTTGTTTATTTATGAAAGCAATTGGAATAAAAACAACAATGGTTGTTAATGTACCTGCCACAATTGCTCTGAGCATTTCTTTAGCACCTTCTACTGCTGCATTTTTTGCTCCTTCATTTGTTTTTGTAGCATTTTTCCTTTTCTTTATAATGTTTTCAAGAACAACAATTCCATTATCAACCAGCATTCCAATTCCTAATGCAAGTCCACTTAATGTCATAATATTTATGCTTAATCTTTTGAAATACATTAAAGAAAAAGTGATAACAACCGAAAGAGGTATAACTAAAGCTATTATTAAAGTATGCTTTATATCCTTCAGAAAGATAAAAAGAATAATAATTGCTAATACTGCTCCATAAATAATAGTTTTTCTTACTGTTCTAATTGAATCTTTAATAAATATTGCTTGGTCAGACACTGTAACAATATCAATATTTTTTGGAATAACCTTTTTAATCTGTTTTAGCTCTTTAGATAGTAATGTAGAAACCTTTACAGTGTTGGCAGTACTTTCTTTTTGAATATAGAGGTTTACCGTTGGTTTTCTATTAAGTCTTGCATAGCTTTGTGGTTCTAGATACGAATCCTTTACATCAGCAATATCCTTTAGTCTAACAATTGTTTTCTGAGGCGATAAAAGGATAGGAAGCATTTTTATATCATTTATTGTTTTAAATTCGCCCATTGTTCTAATAAGATACTTATTTCTTCTTTTTTCAATCTTTCCTGTAAGTAGTGTTAAATTATTTAAATTAAGCAAGCTTATAACTTTATTAATGGAGAGATTATGTGCTTCTAACCTATCCTTGTCCACTTCCACTAATATTTTTCTTTCTCTTCCACCTCTTACATCAACATTTGCAACGCCATTTATACGAAGGAGCCTTTCCTTAAGTCTTTCATCAACAATCCTTCTTATATACTCAGGTGTATATTTGTCAGAAACAAGAGATAAAATCATAACAGGGTAATCGGATTCTTGATAATGTGCTATCACGGGTTTTTCTATTTCTTTTGGTAACTTATTCTTTATTCTAGAGAATTTTTCTCTTACTTCTAATGCTGCAAAATCCATATTTGTGCCAGGCTCAAACTCTAATGAAACAATTGCTCTATCCTTTTTTGATGTAGAGATAATGTTTTTTAAATGAGCAACTGAGCTTACTGCTTCCTCAATAGGTTTAGTTATAAGTTGTTCAATATCCACAGGGGGCATCCCCCCTCGGACAGGCACAAAGATTGTTACTGTCCCGAAACTTGCATTTGGCATAAGTTCAACAGGTATTCTAATCAGAGCAAGTAGACCTATTATTATTAATGCTAGAAATAACATAATAAATGTAATAGGTCTTTTAACTGAAATCTGTGGAAGATTCACTTTCTTTCACCTGTTTTTTGTTATATTAATTATCTGGAATATTTTTATCTGTGGCTATTTTAGGTTTACTTAACGAGAGTTTACTATTTTTTATTCCATATTCTTTAAATATTGCTTCTATCTCATCATACTCTAACTCTTCTCTTTCTAACAGTTCATTAGCAAACCGTTCAACTATTTTCCATTGTTTTTTAAGGAGTTGTTCAACCTCTTTATAACACTCTTTAAGGATTCTTTGACTTTC
>CAYYAU010000171.1:0-3397 GCA_964469765.1 uncultured Clostridia bacterium
TCTCTTTGATAAACAACATCAAAGATAAAAATAGGCTTATTTAAATAAGAAATATCTACTACTAAAGGGTCATCTTTATTCATCCCAATTGGAGTAGCATTTATAAAAATAGAAGAAGTTTTTATTTCCTCTTTTATATTTTTTTCAGAAACCATTTTAATTTTTATATTATTAAAATTTTTTCTAATTCTATCGACTAAAATATACATTCTTTTTTTATTCATATCATACACTGAAATTTCCTTTATTTTTTCTTTGGCTATGCTACACGCTATTGCTGAACCTACCCCCCCTGCTCCTAATAAAAACGCTTTTTCTCCTTTTAGTTGAAATACAGACTTTAAAGACTCTAAAAAACCATAAATATCTGTATTATATCCAAAAGCTTTTCCATTCTTAAAAACAATCGTATTTATTGCGTTTGAAAGTAAAGATAATTTATCTATATTGTCAAGATATTTTATAACCTTTTGTTTATAAGGAACTGTAACATTTACTCCTTTTATATTTTCAATCATTTTTAATGTAGTCAAAAACATTTTTAGATTATTGTGAGGTATAGAAAAAGGAATATATACAAAATTCAAATTTAAATATTTAAATGCACTATTATGCATCCTTGGACTTAAACTTTCCTTTATAGGGTATCCTATAAGACCTGTTACAAATGTCTTTCCATTAATTTCCACTTATTTGTATCTCCTTTATTCTTAAAGTAGGTGAACCTATATTTCCATAAAATGTTAGATTATTTCCTATTAAGTCTATATCCTTTAACCATTTTAACAAATTGCCAGAGATGGTAACTCCTCTAAATGGATAAGTAAGATTTCCATTTTTAATTCTTATTCCACTTGCACCTAATGAGAACTCTCCAGATACTGTATCCACTGTATGCAGTCCCATAACCTCAATAATAAATATTCCATCATCTGTTAATGAAATAATTTCTTCTTCAGAAAGGTTCCCATTTTGGATAAAGAAATTTGATGGCGCAATTGAAGGCATTGTATTATAGCTTCTTACAGCATTTCCGGTTGAGGTTCTGTTCTCCTTTTTAGCATAGAAATAGTTATATAAATAATTCTTTAAGATTCCATTCTTAATAATAAATTTTTTTTGTGGAATGATACCTTCTCCATCAAAGTAATAACTACCCATCCCTTTTTTAATTGTTGCATCATCAATTAAAATAAAATTATTTTTTGTAATCTTAGTTTCTCTTTTATCGGTAAAAAAAGACTGTCTTTTAGAAATCCTTTCTGCAGAAAGACAACCTGCTATTATATCTAAAAACTCAGTTGCAACAAGTGGAGAGAATACCGCTTTTGTTTTCATTGATTGAATTTTTTTACTACCTAAAAGTGATTTGCCTCGAAAACAAGCATTCTTTATAATCCCTTCAATTTCTATATCATTGAAATCTCTTTTTAAAGAAAAATCATTTCCTATCTGTGTATCATTATTCTCTTCAAAAAGTAAAGAAACACTAAATGAATAAGATGACGATTCTGTTTCGTTATTGTAACCATTTGAATTAATAAGTTTGGTTAGTTTATGCTGTTCTGAATAAGAGGTTGATAAAACCTTCTTTATCTTTTTATCGTAAGAATGTGCAAATTTTTCGTTTTCCTTAAGTGCTGCAAGTTTTTTCAATGAACTTTTGTTAATCTGGTCTCTATTCAAAATAACTAAATCCTGGCTAAAATACTTTTTTTCATCCGGTAAACTCATAAACTCATCATCTGGATAAAATGTCAAATTTTCCATTGCATTTTCAACCAATCTTTCCATAGAACTTTTTGTTATTATATTCGTACTTGAAAACCCAACTTTACCTTTCTTAAAGAGTCTAATACCTATTCCTTCATCCTCTTCCTCAGTAAAATCTTCTAATTTTTCTTCATTTAATGAGAATACCCTTTGAGATATCCTTTGAGAAAATATCTCCCACTCAAGATTTTTCTTACTTAGAATTTTCACTATGTATTTAATTAGATTTCCCATTATATTAATGTAGAATTAGCAACAATAGGCTTATAAGAATTAGTATTAAACCAATCTTTTTCCTGTGATTAATAAGCAATTCATCATTTAATAATATTTCTCTTACCCATTCATTAATTCGGATTATGATGTGAGGCTGATATAAATAACATAATCCTAAAAATAACAAAACTAAACTAAATACTATTTTAACAAATAACATTTTTTTCTCCTTATCTACTATATAGTAACATAAGAATACAAAAATTAACTTCTATTTGTCAATCTAAAAACTTCTCTTTCTCTAAATTTAAGTCTAATGATATCAAATAACATATGGAGAGAGTCAATTATAGGATGTACTTTAGACTCTGGAGAGTTTCTCCATTCTATAGGGACCTCTTTAATTTTATATTTTAACTTTTTTGCTTTGTAGAGTATCTCAACATCAAAGGCAAATCCTCTAATCCTTAGTTTTGAAAAGATAATCTTAGCAACCGATTTTTCAAACAACTTAAAACCGCATTGTGTATCTTTTACTCCAGGTAATAGTAATAGTCTTACTATCAAATTAAAAATTTTACCCATTGTTTGTCTTATCCAGAACTGGGGAATAACAATTTTAGAATTCTTAAGTCCTCTTGAACCAATAACAACGTCATAGCCACATTCTAAATAAATACTTAACTTGTCTAACTCTTTTATCGGCGTTGATAAATCTGCATCAGAAAACAAGATAACCTTTCCTCTTGTATTTAAAACCCCTTTTTTAACACTATCTCCTTTGCCTCCATTTTCTGTATTTTCAATAAGGAAAATATTATTATGTTTCTCAATAAATTTTTCTACAACATTTTTAGTTTTATCTTTACTCCCATCATTGACAACAATTATTTCCCAATTAAAATTTTTCTTATCTAAATACTCAGTTATTAAACATAATGATTTTCCAATTCTATGTTCTTCATTGTAAGCTGGAATAACCACACTTAAATAGATATCTTCCATATAATTTCCTCTTTCAAAATTAGAGGTCATCTATTTTTATAGAGTCTATTAAGATAATAGATTGCTTTCTTATTATTTGGTTGAATCTGTAAAGCCTTTTCAAACATCTGTTTTGCTTTATCCCAATATCTCTGATGCCAAAACACAACTGCTTTGTTATAATAAACCTCTGATGTTTCTTTTATCTGTAATGCTTTATCAAGATATTTCAGGGCTTTATCAAATCTCTTTAATCTGGTATAAACCACTCCTAAATTATTATTTGCAGAATACGTATCTGGATAAATTTTTGATGCTATTAAATATGAAGTTTCTGCGAATTTATATAAATTCTTATTAAAAAATTGATTACCTAAATAAATATATCCATCAGCATATGCCCTTTTTGAGATTAAATCATCTG
>CAYYAU010000172.1:0-3377 GCA_964469765.1 uncultured Clostridia bacterium
TCTTCAGCACCTTCGGCAGATTGAGATGTGGTTGCTTGTGCAACTGCAGTAGAGACAACAGGTGTTGCACTCACTCCGAATTTTTCTTCAAATGCTTTTATAAGTTCGGATAATTCTAACACACTCATCTTCTCAATAGCTTCTAAAATTTCTTCCTTTTTTGTTTCTTTTGCCATAATTTCCTCCTAGGATAATCAGAAATCAAATGTCAAACTTGAAAACTCATATAACTCATATAAGTCAGTTTATCTTAATACCATATCTAGAATAAATCTGCCGTTTTTATAGAGAGAATTCTTTAACCACTATTTTTTCTGTCTTTTGTCTTCTGGTTCTTCAAAGCATTAAGTGCCCAAACAAACTTAGAAAGTAACCCATGTAAAGCATTTATAAAATTTCTTAAAGGAGATACCATTACGATTGCACATTGAGTAAGAAGCACCTCGCTTGATGGAAGAGTAGCAAGATATTTAATCTGTTCTCCAGAAACAAATTTTCCCTCTATTATTCCCGCTTTAATTTTAAGATTATTATTTATTTTTGAATAATTAAATGTTATCTTTGCTCCATCAACAACATCTCCATTTCCATATACAATCGCAACAGGCCCTGAAAAATACTCTGCTATATTATTCCATGAAAGTTTTTTTACAGCAATTTTTGCTAATGTGTTCTTTACTACTCGATAGGTGTATCCCACCTGTTTTAGCTTTTCTCTTAATACAGTTAGCTCTTCAACATTTAATCCTTTATAATCAGTAAGTATACAAAGAGGAACATCCTGTAAATTTGCAACAAGTTCATTTACAAATTTTTCCTTTTTTGGATTTGGCATAAGTTATCACCTTCTTCACAAACTATAATTAATACCGAAGAAAAAAAATCCCCCTACCGAAAGGGGGAAATTTCCACATGAATCAGAAACACTATTTTAAACCCAAATAAAACAAAAAAGTTGGAGTCTCGGTAGGCAAAATTATCTGTATAAACAGCATACAGACCTACTGTCTTCGACAAAAATATTCAATTTTTATCTTTCTTTTATACAAAATAAAAAAAATCTTGTCAAGTCTTTTTTTCAAGGCTATACTATTTTATGCAAAACATCGTTTAATTCTGTAATCCCATAAGGTTTTCTAAGAATAGCATTAAAACCATAGCATTGAAATTCAGTCATTACAGTATCATTAGAATAACCACTGGAAACAATTACTTTAACTTGGGGGTCAAATTGTCGAAGTTTCTTTATAGATTCTTTGCCACCCATACCGCCTGATACAGTTAAATCCATAATTATAACATCAAAAGGTTGTCCTGAATTTTTGGCATTCATATATAGGTCCAATGCTTCAGAACCGTCTTTTGCTAATTCAATATCATAACCAATATGTTTTAGAAGTCTACTTGTAGATTCTCTTATTGCAGGGTCATCATCCATAAGTAAAATTCTTCCTTTTCCAAATAATGATTCCCTTCCTGTGACTATCTCTTTCTCAATTCTTTTTTTAGCCGCTGGGAGATAAATGTGAAAGGTTGTTCCTATACCCAACTTTGATTCTACAGCAATATAACCCTCGTGATTTTTAACAATTGAATAACAGACAGTAAGGCCAAGACCACTTCCATTCTGTTTTGTTGTAAAATATGGGTCAAAAATTTTATTAAGATGTTCTTCTGAAATACCCTCCCCCTGGTCATTGATGGAAATTCTGACATATCTACCATCTTTTAATGGTAAATTGTATTTGTCATTTAAAACAATATTTTTACAAAAAATCTTAATTGTTCCTCCCTTTGGCATTGATTGATTTGCATTAATTATTAAATTGTTAAGCACCTGAGTTATCTGTCCTTTGTCAATATCTACGGGCCATAAATTGTCAGGAATAAAAAATTCACATTTAACATTGGAGCCTCTTAAGGAAAAGTTTGTTACATTCTTTATTAAGGTTCCAATTGAAGATATTTTCTTAATAGGTGAGCCTCCTTTAGCAAAGGTAAGTAGTTGATAAGTCAAGTCTTTTGCTTGAAGAATTACATCCTCTGCATTGGATAACACTTCAAGCAGTTCATTTTCTTTAGATAGTTTCATTTTCATAAATATGATATTATTTCTAATTGAAGTCAAAAAATTATTAAAATCATGAGCAATTCCACCAGCAAGAAGACCAATTGATTCAAGTCTGCCTACTTTTTGTAATTCCTCCTCTATTTTTTTCTGTTGTTTTTTTATTATCTCAATATTTTCAATATTGCGAAGTACAACATCAATTGCTTTCTGAAATAAAGCCAATATTTTAATCTCATCTCTGTTAAATATATCTCCAGAAATTTTATTTCCCAATAATAAATAACCTTGTAGTTTAGATGTCTTTTTTATTGGGAGTGCAATTGCATTATGGCTTGTATTCATTTCTTTATACATCTGTATCTCTTTCTGATTAACACATCTCCCAATTTCAAGTCTCTTCTCAATTTCGTCCTTAATTATTATTCTATTATTAGTAGAAAAATAATCTAAAAACTTATCCTTTTCCATTTTAGTCTTATGTATTTTTACTTTAGAGTTTGATTTACCTGCCACAGAGATTTCTCCAAGAAAACACATGTTGTTATCGCATAATTTAATAAAACTTTTCTCTACTAAAAATAATTTATTTATTCTATTTAATATATTCTCAATTAACTCTTTTCTATTTAAAACTGTAAGAAAATCAATCGAAACTAAATAAAAAGAGAAATTAGAAATATGCTTATTTTTATAAAATTGTGTGTTAAGTATCTTGAAAATATTGTTACCCCAAACTTTTATAAAGATAGCTGTAAAAGTAATTGTTAATAAGGTATAAAAAAACAAATTGAAATTGAACAATCTTTGTGGAATAACAATTGAAGCAAAAACCAGACTAATTATAATTGGTATAATAAGAATTATAGACAGAATTAATATCTTCCTGAATAAATATCCTATATTTATCATTTTTACTGTGATTAGTGCATAGGCAACTGCCATTGAAATGAATATTGCCGTAATATTACCAATAGGATAAAATTCTATTCCAAACACTGGTAGAAAGTTTGTCAATCCTCCAGAATAACCAAACAATGCTCCCCAAAATATATACCGATATTGATCTCTCTTTTGGCCTGTAGAACTATTCATCAGTTTATATATTAATACCATAGCATAGGTTGAAAAAAACAAATATATAAATGAGTAAATAATATCCCCAAATTGTATTTTTGGATAGTATCCCCAGAAATATTTTTCAATATCATTACTTAGAATCTTAAATATAAAATGAAATGCTAAAAATAATAGACTGAAAAAATAGGAATAATAAAGCATATATCTATTTATATTTCTATTTTTTTCT
>CAYYAU010000173.1:0-3371 GCA_964469765.1 uncultured Clostridia bacterium
TAAAGATGAGTTAGTAAAGAAAAGAATAAAAAAAGAAATAATGTTTGGTAGTGATTTAATTATGAGCTCAACGTTTGTTTATGGTGATAAGGTCATAAAGGAATACGCCACACCTTTTAAGATAAAAAAAGAACCTGAGAGAATTATCCAAGTAGGTTTTGACCAAACCCTCTTTAATGAAAAAGTAAAATTACAAATTCGGAAGTTTACCCAAAAACTTTTTAGAGTGGGCTTATTTATATTTTTAATAATAGTTGTCTATTTTGGAGTTATCAATTCTATAAAAACAAAAGTAACAAAAAGAACACTATTGAATAATTTTGTTCATAAGACGGGTTCAATTATAACTAAACACTTTAGTGATGAGATAAGAAATAAAGAGATAAGAAGGTTTAGAGATTTAAATAATATATTTAAAGTTATTTCTTTAAAGTTTAAAGAGATAAATGAAATAAAAAAGGACCTTATGCTGGGGATTTCTTCTCAAGTAGTTATACCTTTAAATACTATTGAAAATTATGTAAATCTTTTATCAGAAAGATTACCCGATAATATCTCAATGGAAAAGCAAATAAACTCTGTTAGAATAATTAATGAAAATCTCAAATTAGTTTCTATGTATATTTATAATGTATTAAATTTAAGCAAATTAGAATCAGGAAATATTGAAATTAAAAAAGAGGCAATAAATATTAAATCCCTTTTTAAAGAAATTCATAACGATTTTAAATTCTTTTCTAAACACCGAGAAATAGAAATAGTTTTGAAACTTAGTTCAGAATTACCAGATGCTCTTGGTGATTTTGATAAGGTTAAACGGGTTTTAATGAATGTTGTTGATAATGCATTTAAGTTTACTTGCGAGGGAGAGATTATTATAGGTGCTGAACAGACGATTGAAGATGGGAAAAAATTTATACAAATATTTGTAAAAGATACAGGCGTGGGTGTTCCTAAAAATGAAAAAAATAAAATCTTTAACAAATTCTATAAATCTAACAGTCCAATATACAATTCTATAGAAAACAAAGGTACTGGTATTGGGCTTACAGTTGCTAAAAAAATCATAGAGATACACAATGGGAAAATATGGTTAGAAAGCGAAGAGAATAAAGGAACAACTGTTTATTTTACTTTGCCAACAGTTACATAAAAAGATATTCTACTCATCTGAGAAGGTGTAACCTATTCCGGTTATTGATTTTATCCGGTTGCCATACTTACCTAATTTTTCTCTTACTCTTGAAATGTGGACTTCAATTGTTCTGAAGGAATAGTCCTCTTTTTCTGTCCATATTTCTGAAAGAATAAATGATTTATTTAAAACCTTCCCTTTATGTTTTAGAAGCAAATAGAGAAGGTCAAACTCCTTTTTAGTTAACGAAATTAAATTTTTGTTAATTCTTACTTCAAACTTTTCCAAATCTATAACTAAATCTTTAAATTTAATAATCTTTTGTTTCTCCTTGCGATACTCTTTTCTTCTCAGGATTGCTTTTACTCTTGCGAGGAATTCTTCTCTATTAAATGGTTTTGTTATATAATCATCTGCACCTGTTTCAAGTCCAATTATTTTGTCTATTGTTCTATCCTGAACTGTAAGCATTATTACAGGAAGGAAGTGTGTTTTTTCATTTTCTTTTAAAATCCTGCAAAACTCTAATCCACCTATTGTAGGCATTTTAATATCTAAAATTAATAAATCAGGTAGTGAAGAAGCAATCTTTTCTCCAGCCTCTTCAGTTGTGGAAGCAGTGGTCACTTCAAAGTTTTCTTCTTCAAGTATATCCTTTACCATATTTATTAAATTTTCATCATCATCCGCTACTAATATCTTTTTTTTCATCTTTCTTATATATGGGTAAAGTGAAGATAAAATTAGACCCTTTTCCTAACTCACTTTCAACCCATATTTTACCTCCATTAAGTTCAACAATACTTTTAACAATTGCAAGACCTAAACCAGTTCCTTTGGTTCCAGTAATCTTATCTCTCACCCCTTTTACTTGTCTAAACTTATCAAATATATATGGGATTTCTTCTTTTGAAATACCTATTCCCGTGTCTTTTACTTCAGTTTTTATGAAATGTTCCTCCTCAGATGAAGTTATTGTTATTTTCCCACCAAGAGGGGTAAACTTTATTGCATTTCCAATTAGATTATTAAATACCTGATTTATCTTGTCTGGGTCAGCATAGACTCTTTTAATATTAGTAGGGATTTCTAAAGAAAAATGGATATCTTTTTTTTCTATTATTGGTTTATATAGTTCATATACACTCCTTGCGATAATAGATAAATCCAAAGGCTCTTTGATGATCTCTATTTTGCCAGCTTTTATCTTTGCAATATCTAATATGTTAGTAATAAAATTTGAGAGCCTTATAGAACTTTCTTTTATTATCCTTAAAGCGCGTAGCCTTTTTTCTTCATTAATTTCTTCCATAGGTTTACTCATTAAAAGGTCTATGTACCCTTCAATACCGGACAAAGGAGACCTTAACTCATGAGACACACTATTTATAAAATCATCCTTCATTTCATCAAGTTCTTTAAGTTTCGTTGCCATTTGGTTAAACTCATTAGCCAAAAAACCGATTTCATTATTTAGATTGATATCTATATAAGTATCTAATTTCCCTTCTCCAATAAGTTTTGCTCCTAAAGTGAGTTTACTTATAGGGTTAACTATTTGTTTTGATAGAATTAATGCAATAATTATACCAAATATAAAAAAGATAACAGCAGTATGTAAAAGAAGCCTTTTTACTTTTTTAACCTGTTGTGTGAGTTTCTTATTTATTACACTCTGAAGAATTCCTATTTTAGCAACACCTCTTATTTTTCCTTCTAACATTACTGGTAAAGAAAACTCGGTAATATCTCCACTTAATGTTTTATAGTTTGTAATTTCTAAGTTCTTGATTTTTTCTGATTTTTCCTGAAGATTAAATATTTTTTCTTTCCCTTTTTGAAATACAACATCTCTTACAAAATCAACAAATGCAATAAAATAAATACCCTCTACAGTTTTGCTCAACGTTGTAAAGTAATTTAAAAGAAGAACGTCATCATAAGTGATGATTGACTCTTTACATATTCGTGCCAGATTAGTAACAAGAGTTTTATTGTTCTCTGTTATTTGATTAAGAAGAATCTTTCTAAAGGAAATAAATAATACACTACTTACACCAATGATAGCCACACTAATAACTGTTACAAAAATCAGACTGAACTGAGTCCTTAATTGCATTTATAATACCTGACTTCTATGACTTTGAAAATAATGATTAATATATTTATTTATATCATTTTTAGGCTTTATCTGTCAAGTTTTTCTTCATTTAGGTCTAAAAAACTGAGAGACTTT
>CAYYAU010000174.1:0-3364 GCA_964469765.1 uncultured Clostridia bacterium
CATTATAAGTAGTTACATAATTGAAGGAAGATATGAAACCACAGAAGGTGTAGTTAAACCTTTTAGAACAGTCACTGTTGATGACCCTAAATTAACAGACCAGTTGGATAAAGCAGGAATTAATTACAGAGGAGAAAGAAGAAAGAACTGGCTTTCTGCAATATTTATGAATTTTGGTCCAATACTTTTATTTTTATTCTTATGGTTTTTAATGATTCGTTCTATGCAGACAGGTGGTTCACAGGCAATGAGTTTTGGTAGAACTCGTGCCCGGCTTTATCAACAGAGTAAAGAAAGGATTACATTCACTGATGTTGCTGGTGTTGATGAGTCAAAAGAAGAACTTCAAGAGATTATTGCGTTTTTGAAGGACCCAAAAAAGTTTCAAAAACTTGGAGGGAAAATTCCAAAGGGTGTTCTTTTATACGGTCCACCCGGTTCTGGAAAAACATTACTTGCAAAGGCAGTTGCTGGCGAAGCGGGTGTTCCATTTTTTAGTGTAAGTGGTTCAGAGTTTGTTGAGATGTTTGTTGGAGTTGGTGCATCCAGAGTAAGGGATTTATTTAATTTAGGAAGGAAAAATGCTCCTTGTTTATTGTTTATTGATGAGATTGATGCTGTTGGAAGATTTAGATTTGCAGGTATAGGTGGTGGACATGACGAAAGAGAACAGACATTAAATCAGCTTCTTGTAGAGATGGATGGATTTGATACAAAGGAAGGGGTTATTTTAATTGCTGCTACAAATAGACCGGATGTGTTAGATGCTGCTCTTTTAAGGCCAGGAAGGTTTGATAGGCATATAGCGGTTCCAAGTCCAGATTTAAAAGGAAGGGAAGAGATTCTAAAGATTCATACTAGAGGGATAAAGCTTTCTCCTGAGATTGATTTAAAAATAATTGCTCGAAGAACACCTGGATTTGTGGGAAGTGACTTGGCAAACCTTGCAAATGAAGCAGCTTTGCTTGCTGCAAGAAAGAATAAAGATAAGGTTGAAATGGAGGATTTAGAAGAGGCAATTGATAGAGTAATTGCTGGGCCTGAAAGAAAAAGTAGGATGATTTCTGAAAAAGAGAAAAAGATTATTTCCTATCATGAGTCAGGACATACTATTGTCTCTAAATTATTACCGGATGCTGACCCTATACATAAGGTTTCAATTATACCGCGAGGACCTGCTTTGGGTTATACATTACAGTTACCCATAGAAGATAGGTATCTAACAACAAAAAGCGAACTTTTAACCAAAATTACCGTTTTACTTGCGGGTAGAGCCGCTGAAGAACTTGTATTTAAGGAAATAACCACAGGAGCTCAAAATGATTTTCAAAAAGCAACAGGTATAGTTCATAAAATGGTGTATGAATACGGGATGGGTAAAGAAACCGGTCTATTAAGTTACAGAGGGAAATCATCTACTGAGGTATTTTTAGGAAGAGATCTAGTGAAGGAAAAAATTTATAGTGAGAAAACTGCTGAAATTTTAGATAAAGAAGTAAAAAGAATAATAGATAGCTGTTATGAACGAGCAAGGAAAATTCTTACTGAAAACAGGAAAAAGCTTGACTTATTATCAAAATATCTAATAGAAAAAGAGATGATAACTGGTGAGGAGGTCACCTCCATATTAGAAAAGGGAAGTCTTGGAGAAGAAAAAAATGAAAAAAAGGATAGTAGTAGTTGAAGATGATACGCCAACATTGGAGCTAATAAAAGAGACTCTTTTAGAAAAAGATTATGAAGTCACTACATCTGACAATGGGAAAGAGGCCGAGCAACTTATAATTCAGTCTCGGCCTGACCTTATTATTTTAGATGTAATGCTTCCGGGAGTGAATGGATTTGAACTTGCAGAGAGGTTAAAGAAAAATAAGATTACCTTTCATATCCCAATAATTATGCTGACAGTAAAAGAAGATTATGGTAGTAGACTTACAGGTTTTATGGCAGGTGCAATTGAGTATATCCCTAAACCATTTTCATTAGAGAATCTCTTAGAAAAAATAGAGAAAACCCTGTCTCGGAAATAGTTAATTTTTTGAACAAGGCATAGACTATCCACGAATTATACTAATACTAAAAAATATAACAGACCATCAAAATCCTATACCTAAAATAGTAATAAGATAAATAATTACTCTCTTATGTAGTTCTTGTCTTACATAAATGCAATTTTAACTAATACTATATGGGAGTGAGTTATTAACTGCCAGTGACTATTTATCAAACCAAAGTGCAAAAACTAAAAACCAAAAGTAACATAATAAACTCAAGGATATTTTCTCATAAGATTTAATCTTTTCTTATGAGAAAAAGGAAAAGATAAGAAGATATGTTAAAAAGATGAAACAAAGGGAAAACTGGAAGACCAAATTAGGAATCATTTTAGCTGTTGCAGGTTCAGCTATTGGATTAGGAAATTTCTTGCGGTTTCCTGTTCAAGCAGCACAGAATGGTGGCGGTGCATTTATGATTCCTTATTTTATTTCACTTTTTCTTCTCGGTATACCCTTAATGTGGATTGAATGGACAGCAGGAAGATATGGTGGTGGTTTTGGTCATGGTACTGCACCTGGCATCTTTCATTCAATGTCAGAGAAAGCAAGATTTATTAAGTATTTTGGTGTTATAGGAATCTTTGGACCAATAGTCATTTTTATCTATTATACGTATATTGAATCATGGTTACTTGGATATGCCTTTTTTTCTATTATGGGAAAATACTTTTCTGCTACAACTCACCAGCAAATGCAGGCATTTCTTTTGGGTTATCAAGGTCTACAGAATAATCAATATTTTAATGGAATTTATTGGGCATATATATTTTTTCTCATTACGTTTATTCTGAACTTATACGTTGTCTATAAAGGAATAACAAAAGGGATTGAGAGACTCTGTAACTGGACGGTTCCTATGCTTTTGGTTTTTGGTATTATTTTGACAATTAGAGTTTTAACATTAGGGACCCCAGACCCTTTAAAACCAACTTGGAATCTACAAAATGGACTTGGTTTTTTATGGAATCCCAATTTTCAAGCCTTGAAGAATGCTAAGGTATGGCTTGCAGCAGCAGGACAAATCTTTTTCACATTATCTATTGGTATAGGTGTGATTCTTACCTATGCAAGTTATTTAACAAAAAAACAGGATGTTGCATTATCAGGTCTTACTTCAGCAATGAGTAATGAGTTTGCAGAGGTTATTCTTGGAGCAAGTATTATTATTCCGGCTGCGTTTGTATTTTTTGGTCCAAATAGGGTTGTGGAGATTGCAAGAAGCGGAGCCTTTAACTTAAGCTTTGTTACAATGCCTTTAATATTTCAGAAGATTCCACTTGGAACACTATTTGCCTTCTTATGGTTTT
>CAYYAU010000175.1:0-3358 GCA_964469765.1 uncultured Clostridia bacterium
ATAATAAATATAGACCATCATAGACATAATCAATTTTTTGGTAATTACAACTATGTTGATACTAAAATCTCATCTGTTGCAGAGATAATTTACCATCTTATTAAAACTGCAAATATGGATATAACAAAAGAAGAAGCGATGTGTATATACACAGGAATTCTTACGGATACTGGAAAATTCTTAGAAGAGAATACAACAAGTGATACTCACTTCATTGTAGGAGAACTAATAAAAAAGGGATTGAATGTTGTAGAAATAAGCCGTAAGATTTATAGCCAAAGAACAGTTTCTACTTTATATCTTTTAAGTAAGGTTTTAAATGGAATAGAGGTTAAAAATAAAATTGGGATTTTGACAGTTACTCATCAAATGTTATCTAATAGTAACTTGAAAAATCACGAAATTGAAGACTTTGTTAATTTCGCCAGAGATATAAAAGATGTTGAGATAGGAATACTTTTTAAGGAGTTCCCATCACAGATTAAGGTAAGTCTTCGTTCAAAAGGTGTTGTAGATGTTGAAAAAATTGCCACTTTCTTTTCAGGAGGTGGACATAAAAATGCATCTGGATTCTCTTTAAATGGTAATTTGCAATCTGTAAAAGAAAAGGTTATTAATTACATAGAAAAAACAATTTGTAAAGAATAATGCTTCAAAATGGGATTATTAATGTATATAAACCAAAAGGATACAGTTCTTTTCAGATAGTAAATAAAGTAAGAAAACAAACTGGTATTAAAAAAATAGGACATGCAGGAACATTAGACCCATTAGCAACTGGTGTGTTGATATTACTTATTAATGAAGGAACAAAACTATTTGAATATTTTAAAACAAAAGAGAAGGAGTACAAAGCTGAAATTATTTTAGGCACAGTAACTGACACATACGATTTAGAAGGAACGATTATATCTGAAAAGAATATAAAGGATATTTCAAAAGAAAAACTATCTAATATATTAGAAATTATAAAAAAGAAAGAACAACAGATTCCCCCGTTAGTTTCTGCAAAACATTATAAAGGAAAAAGACTTTATCAACTTTTTCGTGAAGGAAAAAGTATTAGTTATAATAAGTTTCAACCTATTAAAATTTTTTTATTAGAATTGTTATATCTTAAAAAAAATATAATGAAAATTAGAGTCATTTGTTCATCAGGAACATATATTAGAAGTCTGGTTAAGGATATTGGGGACATGATAGGGAGTGGTGCTTGTTTAAAGGAACTTACCCGAATCAGAGTAGGCGAATTTAAATTAGAACATAGTATTAGGCAAAGTGATAATTGGAGAGATAATATTATTTTTTTGGAAGAAGTTTTTCCTAAAAATACTCGCCTAATTGTTACAACTGAGATGGCTAAACAAATCAAACTCGGGAAAGGATTAGATTTAAATGATATAATTTCTTTTCCTGAGAAAGAAAGTTATATCTATCCTGTTTTTGATGAAGAAAATAGACCTGTTGCATTGTGTAAACAGAAAAACAATCAATACGTTATTTTAAGAGTGTTTAATATATAACTTCTATGCAAGTATTTAAAACTTTACGTAATATTCCTTCTAAATTTAAAAACTGTTTTGTTAGTGTTGGGGTTTTTGATGGGGTGCATTTGGGGCATAGAAAACTTCTAAAACAACTAATCATAAATGCAAGAAGAAATAAAACATTATCATTAGTGATTACATTTGATAAGTTGCCTCAAAATGTTATCCTCAAAAAAAAAGAAAAACTCATTACATCCTTAAACGAAAAGATTAAATTGTTAAGAGAAATCGGAGTAGATGGTGTATTAGTCCTTCCTTTTACAAAGGGATTTAGTAGATTATCTGCCAGTGAATTTATAAATAAATATATTAAATGTTTATCTCCAAAAGGAGTAGTGGTAGGCAAGGATTTTCGTTTTGGTAGAGATGGAAAAAACTTTAATGTTTTATTAAAAAGAACTCAACTAAAATTTAACTGTAAAGTTATAAATATTGCTCATTTTACAATAAACAAAAAGAAAATTAGTAGTACTAAAATAAGAAAGTTAATTCTTAAAGGTGCCATTGAAAATGCAAATAGTATTTTAGGTGCACCTTTTACTATAACAGGAAAAGTTATAAAAGCAAAAGGAATTGGGAAGAGATTACTTTTTCCAACAGCCAATATAAAGGTAGCAAAAGAAAAGATATTACCAAAAGGCGTTTTTATTGTAAAAGTAAAAATTAAAGATAGGTTATATTTCGGAATTGCAAATATAGGAAGGACTCCAACAATAACACCCTTACGGAAAAGAAAGACTCCAGAAGTTTTTATCTTCAATTTCACAAAAAAAATCTATAACCAAAATATAAAAGTTTTTTTACTAAAAAGGATACGTTCAGAAAGAAAATTTGATTCCCTTATTAAACTTAAGAAAGCAATTCAAAATGATATAACATACTGTAAAAAAATATTAGAAAGAATAAGATGAAAAAAAATATTCTCATTATAGGCGGAGGAAGAAGAGCCATTTCTCTTATAGAAAACTTAAAGGACGAAGAAAGATTTAAGATTGCTGCTGTTTATGGTAACGAGCATTCAATTGAAATAGAGATTGCAAAGAAATATGCTATTCCTATGGGAAGCAATTTTATAAAATTAATCAAAGACAACAAGATAGATGCTATCTTAAATCTCTCAGATGACAAAAATATTAATAAAGCCATCATTAGGAATTTTAGTAATATAGAAATAATGGGAGAGGTGTCTGTAAATCTACTTTGGAATTTCTTAAAAGAAAAAAGAGTTAAGAAACAACTTAAAATTATTGATAAAAATGTAAAGAAGAATGAATTTGGTGTTGATGAATTACTTGTGCTTATTCTTAATTGTTGTATTAGAGAATTAAGGGCTGATGGAGGTGTCCTATTCCTTTACAATGAAAAAGAAGGGTTTTCCTTTAAAACCGCATGGGGATATAAAGAGAATGAAATTAGAAATATAATTGAACAATTTTCAAATTTATCTTCTTCATCAATTGAAAATATAAAAAAATTTGAAGATGAATTTACAACAATAAGTATATTAAAAAGAGAAAAGAAAATTATTGGTTCAATTTTGTTATTGAGAAAAGAAAGAAACTTCCTAAAAGAAGAAATCAATCTGTTTAAAGAGCTTTCAAAAGAGATCTCTGTAACTATTGAAAATATTCTTTTGATGAAAGATAAAGAAAAACTCTCAATTACGGATGGTCTTACTTTACTTTATAATCATAGATTTTTCCAAGAGAAATTTGAAGAAGAGATTAAAAGAGCTCAGAAATATGATTTATCTTTATCTTTACTAATGATTGATATAGATTTTTTCAAGAAATTCAACGATTTATATGGCC
>CAYYAU010000176.1:0-3345 GCA_964469765.1 uncultured Clostridia bacterium
ATTTTGCAATGTCCTATCATTAATGGAACAAATGTAAAACTTATTATAGATGATACTAATATTAGATTAAACCCTTTTATCGGTGATATTCTTTCTTCAACAATAAAGGGTTTAATCTCGCCACTTAAAGGATATAAAAAAGGAAGGATTAAAATAGAAATAAAATGAAGTATATCTTTGGGCCGGTTCCTTCAAGACGATTAGGTTTTTCTTTAGGGGTTGATGTAATTCCACACAAAACCTGCAGTTTCAATTGCGTTTACTGTGAATGTGGAAACACTACAAATCTTACTTTAGAGAGAAGAGAATATATACCATTAAAGTTAGTTGTCAATGAATTAAAAGAGTTTTTATCTACATATAAAGGCAAGATTGATTATATAACACTTTCTGGTTCAGGTGAACCGCTACTTTACTCAAAGCTTTTTGAGTTGACCAAATCCATAAAAGGATTTACAAATATTCCTCTCGCTTTATTAACAAATGGCTCTTTATTAACAAAAAAATCTGTAAGGAAGGAACTTTGTTTATTTGATGTTGTTCTTCCTTCTTTAGATACAGCAAGCCAAAAAACCTTTTTAAAAATTAATAGGCCATATAAATCTCTAAAGATTGGAAAAATTATTCAAGGGCTTATTAAGTTTAGAAAAGAGTTTAAAGGAAAAATCTATTTAGAGGTACTTTTAGTTAAAGATTTAAATGATTCTATAAAAGATATATTAAAATTAAAAGAAGCAATAAGGAAAATTAAACCCGAAAAGGTCCAGCTTAACACTGTCTGTAGACCTCCTGCAGAGACTTCTTCAGAACCACTTAGATTAGAGCAATTAAATGAGATTAAAAATATCTTAGGTAGAAATGTTGAAATAATAAAGAATTTTGACAGTAAAATTTCTCAAATTTCCCCATTAAAGATAAAAAGAAGTATATATTCTCTCTTAAGAAGAAGGCCCTGTACAATTAAAGATTTATCTTTAACTTTAGGCATAAAGAAACAAGAGATTGAAAAATATATTTATCTTTTTATAAATAAGAAAATTGTGAAAGAAGTGCTACACAATAAAAATAAATATTATATTTTGAAGAGAAAAGATTATGCTTCATAAATTAGAAGTAGTTTCTCACAAACGGGATGAAGTAATTGAAATTACTCATTTAATCCAAGAGATAATTAAAAAAGAAAATTTTAAAACAGGGTTGGTTTGTATATATATTCCTCATACAACTGCTGGGGTGTTTATAAATGAGAATGCTGACCCATCTGTTAAAAAGGATATTCTATACAGTTTAGATAGGCTTATTCCTTTTATAGATAGAAATTATAGTCACATAGAAGGAAACAGTGCAAGTCACGTAAAGGCAAGTTTAGTAGGAACAAGCCAGATAGTTATTGTTGAGAAAGGAAAGATTCTTTTAGGCACCTGGCAGGGAATATATTTTGCAGAGTTTGATGGTCCACGGAAAAGAGAGATTTGGGTCAAGATAATGGTATAAACTATCCAGAAGAGCGAATCATCCTATGGCTGAAAAAATTCTGATTTTTTACAGATACACCCTATAATCCATATCAGGAAAGATATTGTTTTTCCACTCTAAATATTCCAGCCATTTTCCATCAATCTTATTATTCTTTATTTGTTCATACAACTGATTAAAATGCCATATATGTTGTTGTGTCCTTCTGATTGCATAAGGTGCCATTGTTTGTGTGCTCATTATAAAAGCCCAATCAGAAGACTGAGCTAATAACAGTTCTCTTGCGAGTTGGTTTAAAGCGCGTTTTTTTAAACCAGTAGACCTTGGATTTCTATCTGCTATTTCTTCCATTCTATCTGCCATTTTATGTAAATGTCGGTATATCCAGTCGTTATTTCCATTAAGCCATACTTCAAAGTATCCTTTATTTCCCCAACTTGAAAGAGAAGGAGTAATCACCTGATTAACCGGATTTTCATTCAGATATTCAGAGGGTGTAATTACTCTTATTGTTTTTTGGTCATAATGAATCTTCCTAAAAAGAAAGTTTAAAAAATCCGGTCCTTCATACCACCAATGTCCAAATAGTTCTGCATCATAAGGTGCTACAATTATTGGTTTTTTCTTAAGGGTTTCGTAAAGATACTCTATTTGTTTTTCTCTATTAAACATAAAATTTCCAGCATGAGTAGATGCGGTTTTAATAGCCTCGCTATAAATATAAGGTTGTTTCTTAGCTAATGGAACTTTACCAGTAATTTTATAATATTTTATTCCGACATTTCTTCTTATACCATCTGAATGTAAATAAGGTTTTATATATTCATAATCCAAATCAAAACCAGTATCTCTATAAAACTCCCTATATCTGTAATCTCCAGGATAGCCTATTTGTGCACTCCATACCTGCAATGATGATTCAACATCTCTTCCAAAAGCAGCCACTCCAGAAGGGCAATATATTGGTGCAAATACAGCATATCTGGGTCTTGGGGTTCCATATAAAATTCCGTGTGTATCTGTAAAGAAGTATCTTATACCTTCTTCCTTCATAAAATAGTCATCTCCGGGTAGATAAGCACATTCTGGTAACCACATACCTTTTGGTTTTATTCCTAACTTATTTGTGAAATCCTTTGTAGAGATTCTTATTTGTGCTCTTCGTGATCTTGGATTTAAAAACAAAGGCAAAAACCCATGACTAGCGCCTGATGTAATAATCTCCAATTTTCCAGTTTCCTGTAAGAGGGAAAAAGCTTTAAGAAGGTTTCTATCATATTTTTCTTCAAAGATAGAATAAGCTTTTTTAAATTTATCTCTATACATCAATGCTGTTTCATAAAAAGGTGATTGGTTTTTTAGTCGTATTACTTCTTTTTCGCTCAATTCCATAAGTTTAATAATGTATTTAATATATCTGGATTGTAATAAAGAGTCAGTAAACATTGCACATAACGTCGGTGTAAGTGACATTGTAAGTCTAAAATTTATTCCATCATTTACTAAAGATTCCATCATCTCTATTAAAGGAATATAAGTTTCTGTGATTGCTTCATAGAGCCAGTCTTCTTCTAGGAAATCATCATATTCCGGATGCCTAACAAAAGGAAGATGAGCATGAAGCACTAAGCAAAGATAACCCTTTATACTCATATTTCCCTTTACTTTTTAGTATTTTTGGTCGGCAAAGTAAATGAGGAGGATAAACTTGATGGTAGGGGAAGAATCTCTTGTATTCTTCTATCAAGAATATTTATAGTTTCACTGCTTCCGGGGCTCATTTTATTTAGTCCAGTTTGCTGAATTAGTTTTTCAAAATCTTCTTTTACAATTAACCATTTTTCATCTATAACATCAGAGACTCTTCCT
>CAYYAU010000177.1:0-3342 GCA_964469765.1 uncultured Clostridia bacterium
AAAATAAAAAAAGATTTATATTTTTTTGATAATATTTCCTTATCATCTTCATTAAAAGAGGCTGTAACTAAAGCCTTTAAGATAAGTGAAAAGTCTGACATTATCTTACTGTCTCCTGCGTGTTCTAGTTTTGATGAATTCAGGAATTTCGAAGAAAGAGGGAAAGCGTTTTGCCAATATATCAAAAAGTTATAAAGGAAGGTTATGATAAGCTAATTTTAGGTATTGTTATTCTGCTTGTTTTATTAGGGATAATAATGGTTTTTAGTACCAGTGCAATTTTAGCTTATCAACGGTGTAATGATCCATATTTTTTCTTAAAGAGACAAATTATATGGGCAATTATTGGTTTTCTATTTCTATTTATTTTCTTAAGAATAGACTATAACAAACTTCAACCTTATTGTCGGTTTCTTTTCTTTTCTACGTTAATTTTATTAATAATAATTTTTATTCCCGGAATAGGACATTCTGTTAAAGGCTCATCAAGATGGATTAAAATTGGAATGATAAATGTTCAACCTTCTGAATTGGCTAAATTTGCATTAATTTTCTATATGGCTGATTTTTTGGATAGAAAACAAAGTAAAATAAATGAAGTAAAAAAGGTTTTTATTCCTTTTATTTTTATTGTAAGTATTTATCTCTTTCTTATATATCTTGAGCCAGATTTTGGAACAACATTCGTAATTGGGATAACATTTATAGTCCTTTTAATATTCGGTAATGTGAGATTAAGATATATATTTGGTCTTTTATTGATTTATTTTCCTTTAGTTTATCTCGCACTTTTTAGAGTTTTCTATAGGAAAGAAAGATTAGTTGCTTTTTTAAATCCTTGGTTACATTATTCTGGAAAAGGATATCAGATTATCCAGGCACTTTTGGCGTTTGGTGCTGGCGGAATTCTAGGGAAAGGTTGGGGTGAGTCTCAAATAAAACTTTTTTATTTACCAAATCCACATACAGATTTTATCTTTTCTGTTATAGGTGAGGAACTTGGTTTTATAGGTGCAAGTTTAGTAATTATTATGTTTATAATCTTTCTTGTAAAAGGAATGAATGTATCCTTAAAAGCCCCTAATCTATTTGGCACATTGGTAGCAGCAGGAATTGTTTTTATAATTTCATTTCAAGCAATTGTCAATATATGTGTTGTAACGAAGATTATTCCACCCACAGGAATAACATTGCCCTTTATAAGTTATGGAGGTTCTTCGCTTGTATGTAGTTTAGCTGCTGTTGGAGTATTATTAAATATCTCTTCTCATAGAAAACTAAGATGAAGATAATAATTGTATTAGGAGCAACAGGTGGACATATATATCCTGGAATTGTACTGGGTAAGAAACTAAAAAATAAGGGTCATAAAATACAATATATTGGAAAGAAGAATCTGCTTACCTTGAAGGTTAAAGATAAAGAAAACCTTGATATTATTTTTATTCCAGCAGAGGGGTTAAAAAGGTCGAAAGGTATTTTACAAAGAGGTTTTTCTATAATTTTATATTTCTATAATTTAATATTAAATTTAATTTTTTCACTTTACATTGTTGCTCGAAATTTTCCTGATTTGATAGTTGGAATGGGTGGTTACCTTTCTGTCCCTGTAGTTTTAAGTGGAGTTTTTCTCTCTATTCCTATTCATATTCATGAACAGAATCTTCTTCCGGGACTTTCAAATAAGTTTCTCTCTATTTTTGCAAAGAAAGTTACAGTTGGTTTTTATGAAACTGCAAATTTTTTCCCTAATAAAAAGGTTGTATTTACCGGAAATCCCATAAGAAATCAGATTATAGAATGCAACAGAAATAAAGGAGAAAAAAGATTAAGACTGCATCCTGCAAAATTTAATATTCTTGTATTTGGTGGGAGTCAAGGAGCAAAGAAAATAAATGATGTGTTTATATCTGCACTTAAATTAATGAAACAAAATTTGTTAAATAGAATTCAAATTATTCATATAACGGGTCAGAAACACTGGAAGTATATAAAAGGGAAATATCAAGATATAATGGTGGAAAGAAAAATATTTAAATATTTAAATGAGATTGAATTTGCATATAGTGTAGCAGATTTGGTAGTATCTCGTAGTGGTGCAATGACTGTAAGTGAAATTCTTATCAAAGGAATTAATAGCATACTTATTCCCTATCCCTATGCAACAGAAGGTCATCAAATGATAAATGCTAAATATCTTGCTAAAAAGGGGTTGGCTTATATAATTGAAGAGAAAGAGCTTACACCGAACAAACTATCCAGGTTAATTATAACAATAATTGAAAAAGTAGAGGAAAAAGAAGTAAAAAGAGATGTTTCAGAGATTTACCCATTTAATCCTGTCGAGAAGATAATAAAAGAAATAGAAGATTTCTCTGTTTAAATTTTTTAGAAATTTATATATAGAGGTATAATATGTTTCCAGAATATTCTCATATTCATATGATAGGTATAGGTGGAGCTGGTATGAGTGGTATTGCTGAGGTTTTACTTAATATGAATTATAAGGTTACTGGTTCTGATATTCAAAAAACTGATGTTATAAAGCGTCTTCAGAAACTCGGTGCAAAGGTATATTCTTCTCATAAAAGGCAAAATGTAAATAATGCTCATGTTGTTGTGTATTCATCAGCAATATCTTTTTCAAATTCAGAAATTAAAGAAGCAAAAAGACTTAAGATTCCAATAATTCCAAGAGCGGAGATGTTAGCAGAACTAATGAGACTTAAATATTCTATTACAATAGCAGGTACTCATGGTAAGACAACAACAACCTCCCTTGTAGGATTGATTTTATCTGAAGCGGGTTTTGATCCAACGGTTGTCATAGGAGGAAAACTAAAGAACTTTGGTTCCAATGTAAAGTTAGGACAAGGAGATTTTCTTATTGCAGAAGCAGATGAAAGTGATGGTTCCTTTCTGAAACTCAATCCAACAATAGCGTTAGTTACCAATATTGATAGGGACCATCTTGTTTATTATAAAAATTTAACAAATATAAAAAAAGCGTTTATAACATTCTTAAATAATATTCCTTTCTATGGATGGTCAATAATATGTAAGGATAATTTTGTTGTTAACAGTATTATCCCTTTTGTAAAAAGGAAAATCTACACATATGGAATTAAAAATAAAAGTGATTTTATGGCAGTTAATATAAAACTTTCTAGTTGGAAAAGTTCTTTTGATGTGAAAAAGAAAAATGAGAATTTAGGAAGAATAGAAGTTCCTTTAACAGGCTTACACAATGTTTCAAATGTGTTAGGAGCGGTTTCTTTATCATTACTTTTGGGAGTTAGGTTTGATAAAATAACACAATCATTAAATAATTTTAAAGGAGTC
>CAYYAU010000178.1:0-3340 GCA_964469765.1 uncultured Clostridia bacterium
ATTATTAAATTATTATTTTTTTAAAGCTGATAACATCAGTTGAATATACTGTAACATCTACAGTATCACCCACTTTTATTGCAGGGGTCGTTCCTGCATAACCAGGAGGAACTCCCTGAGTGATACTCTGTCCAGGAAGGACTACAACAAACTTGCTAAAAGCCCCCGGCGCTATGTTGAAGGTATTACTTCTGCCAGTATGACCAGCTCCATCATCAACCGTAATGGTTGTTCCACCTAAAGCTTGTCTTGTAATATGAACATTGCCGTTCCATACTCCAGCGTTAAAAGTGATAGATGTTGGATATATTACACCTGCTCCTAATTCACAAGACAATTCGCATGTTCCTGTATAATTAATTACAGTATTATTAGCTTTGTCTTTTGCGTTAATTGTCACAGGAAATTCGTCTATAGTATTTTGATCTGATATATGGTTAAATTCAAAATGGTCTAATCCTGCTGAACCGATCTCTACTCTACTTGTGCTTGAACGATTTCCCTTACCAGTAACAGGCGCGTTTACAGTGATATCTATCAATCCAGAGGTAATCAGTGTGATGTTATTAAATATGCTAGTATTAAATGTCATATTAGTATTTGCTGGAGGTAACATAACTTCCCCAGAAGTATCTGTTGTTGTGAAGGTAATTGTTGGATAAGGACCAGTTTTAACAGGATTCCAGTATGAATCAGTTGCAACAACCATAACATTCTTGAATGCCATTCCTGAAACACCAGAATTAGGTGTTCCCTCTTTTCCATCCAAAGAACCTCGTTGTCCAGGAGTTATAGTTTCTCCTGGAAAAAGAAGAACAATATTTTTAAAACTCCCGCGTTCAGGTTCAACATTTATGTATGGAGTGGTGGATTCAACAGCAGGGTTCCCATCATAACTTTGAGTATTTTTTACTGTAATTCTGTTTTTATATTCTGATGTAGGGTCGTTTCCTGGAGGCACGGATGGATATGCTCCATATAAGGTTATATTTGCTGTAGCCACTCCATTTATAAACTGGTTTCCTGGAATTGAAACAGGTTCAATATCTCCAACCTCAGCCTCAAGGATAATGTTATCCTTAAATAAAGTAACAGTATTATTATTAATATCCTTTGCAGTTATTGTAAGATTAAAAGACTGTCCAGCGGTTTGTGGTGGCAAATCACTAAATTCAAAATGGTCAATATATCGTTCTACCTCTAAACTTATTGATGCGGGAGGAAGAGAACCATCATTTTCACTCATTACATAGATATGCTTATTAGTTCCAGGAGAATTTAGTATAAGGTCAGTAACATCTGCCGTTCCTTCTCGTAAAAATACAGTTGTAGAAGGTAAATCTCCATAATTAGACCATTTATCATCTGTCCAAACATACACATTTCCGTAATATTCAGAATCAATTTCTGCACCATTTCTTGCTGTAATTGTAAAACTAAAAGGAACGCTCTGAGTAACCTTGGAAGGACAGCTGTCAATTGTAAAGTGATCAATCGAAAATGCAAATGTATACGAGAGAAATATAATACTTACTATCAAAAATAATTTTCTTTTTAAATTTATTTTTATTTTCATTTTATACCTCCATCTTAAAGTATTTTATATCTTTCATTATTAGTTATAACATCTCCTACTCAAATCTGGGTTAAAATAAGGTTAAAAAAATGTAAAAAATATTTAGCAAGAAAAACAATATAAATATTAGCATATTTTGTTATTTATTGTTAAGAGTTACCAAATATTACACTCTCAAAATCTTGGTTTTAAAGATATTCTCAAATTTTCCTTAAATTTTCCTTAAATTTCGCAGAGTTTCTTATTTCTGAACAAGAGTAACGCAGTGAAGATGTTAGAAACTCTAGCACCGCCGATTTTTAGTGGCGGATAGATAGAGTTTCTTTCCTCCTGAGGCGGATTAGAAACTCATAATCCCGAGGGAACAATGGGTCATAACCCTGTTTTAGGTAGCCGTAGGTTTTGGTAGTCGTCCCAAATCATCAGGGCGTAATTTCCGTTTCAAGGATGCGCAACCTGTTTTAAAAATTATATTTTTATTGAAATTGAATATTTTTTGACAAATTATTCAGAAATAGATATAATATAAAAGTCAAAATTATATCTTGTTAGGAGCAAAAGTGTTATTAAAGAAAAAGCTTTTTTGTATTTGTATGACTTTCCTGATATTATTTTTTGTCTCCTGTGGAGTTTCTGAAAAACAAAAATTTATCTCTCAGTTAAGATTGTCAGTTACACCTTCCATCTATAATAGTGGATTGCTGGCAGTTCTTTTGCCGGCATTTAAAGAAGAATATAAAGTTGATGTAATAGTTACACAGGCTTATACACAGGAATCAATGAGGTTGGCTTTACAGGGAAAGTTAGATATAATAATGGTTGATAATATTGATTATGAAAAGGAGTTTGTAACGAACAAATTTGGAGTTAATTCGAAAAATATAATGTATAATGAGTTTATTATTGTAGGGCCTTCAAACGACCCTGCAGGTATTAAAGGAGAAGGTGTAATAAAAAGTTTTATTAAGATAGCAAGAAATAGGTCATTATTTGTTGCTCCAGCGAAAGATTCTGGAGCAAAAAGAAGAGAAGAACAAATTTGGTCTTTTGCCCATATAAGTCCAAAAGGAAATTGGTATTTACAAATAAATGACAAAGAAAAGAATATTCCATTATTTTTTGCTAATGAAAAGAACGCTTATTGTTTAGTTGACAAAGCTAATTTTTTGATGTATAAAGACAGAATTGGTTTAGAGATACTATGTGAGAAGGATAGGTTGCTTTTTAATCCTTATACTGTACTGGCGATAAATGCTCAAAAAATAGAAAATGTAAACTATATGTATGCGTTAACGTTTATTGATTGGATAGATTCCTTGAAGGCAAAGAAGATTATTAAAGAGTATAAGATTTATGATGAGCCACTTTTTTATCTAATAGAAGAAAAACTCTATAAAAAATATATTGAAAATTTTAAAGATATGAACAAGGATTAATTATCATCAAATTTTAACTTAATTTTATTGACAATTATACTTTTATTGTGTATATATAATAAATAATTGGTTAATTATTTATTTTTCAATTTAATAAATTCATTCAATTAAAAAATAGAGGACAGGTGGCGGAGTGGTTAATCGCACTGGACTGTAAATCCAGCGGCCGTTGGGCCTACGGAGGTTCGAATCCTCCCCTGTCCACCAGTTTTTGAGTTTCATATTTGGTTTTTGGTATTTGATATTTGGTTTTTTAATTAGGCGTGTAGCTCAACCCCGATTAGTCGGGGGAGTAGCGGTCTCCAATCCGCCATTAAGTATTGGCGGA
>CAYYAU010000179.1:0-3339 GCA_964469765.1 uncultured Clostridia bacterium
TATGTGATTTAAAACAGGATATTTTAGAAAAGAATAAGAGGTTATATCCAAATGTGAGAATTTTTAATGACTATAAGCAGCTTTTGGCTAATAAAGAACTTGATGCTGTTGTGGTTTCTACAGAAGCAAGTTCCCATTATAAGATTGCGCGAGCCGCTCTGCTTTCTAATAAGGATGTTCTAGTAGAAAAACCGCTAGCATTAAGTATTGAAGAATGTAAAGATTTAATTACGCTTAGTCAGGAAAGAAATGGCATCTTGATGGTGGGGCATACCTTTGAATACAATGCTGCGGTTAGGAAATTAAAGGAGTATATTGTAAAAGAAGAGTTGGGAGATATATATTATATTTATTCCGAAAGATTAAACCTTGGTAGAGTTAGAAATGATATTAATGCAATGTGGAACTTTGCTCCTCATGATATTTCTATAATTTTGTATTTATTAGAAAAAGAACCTTTAAATGTAAGTACATGGGGAGCTAATTTTTTTCAAAAGGGAATTGAAGACATTGTCTTTATGAAATTAGAGTTTGAAAAGAATATTGTTGCCCATATACATGTAAGCTGGGTAAGTCCAAATAAGATAAGAAAAATGACTGTGGTTGGTAGTAAAAAAATGGCAATATATGATGATGTTTCTCCTGATGCAAAGATTAAAATATATGATAAAGGAATTGACAAAAAGGATTTAGGTAAATTTGAGACATATGGAGACTTTCAGTTACTTCTAAGAAGCGGTGATATTTATATACCCAAAATAGATTTTGTTGAGCCTTTAAAAGTAGAATGCTCAGAGTTTATAAATTGTATTGAGAAAAGAAAAAAACCATTAACCGATGGTTATGATGGATTAAGAGTGGTTAAGGTTCTTATTGCTGCAAGTAAATCCTTAAAGGAAAATGGAGCCAAAATTCCTGTTAATGTCTAAATAAAAAGGGGTAGACAATAAAATGAAAATTCCACTGGTTGATTTAAAAAGACAATACCTAACTATTAAAACGGAAATTGATACCTGTATCAGAGAAGTTATTGAGAACGCTAAATTTATTTTAGGAGATAATGTTAGAAGCTTTGAAAATGAGTTTGCTTCATATTGTGGCAGTAGCTTTGCCGTTGGTGTGAGTTCTGGCACTTCCGCTTTACATCTGGCTCTTTTATCTTGTGGTATAAAGGAAGGAGACGAAGTTATAACAACTGTTTTTACATTTACAGCAACTGCTGAAAGCATTCTATACTGTAAAGCAAAACCTGTTTTTGTGGATATTGACGAGCAGACCTTTAATATCGATATTTCTCAAATAGAAAGTAGAATTTCTGAAAAAACAAAAGCAATTATACCTGTTCATCTTTATGGTAGGCCTGTTGATATGGATAGAATCAATCAAATTGCAAAGAAATATAATATTAAGGTTATCGAAGATGCTGCACAGGCACACGGTGCATATTATAATGGGAAAAGAATAGGTAGTATTTCTGATGTTGGCTGTTTCAGTTTTTATCCGGGGAAAAATCTTGGGGCATATGGTGATGGAGGAATTGTTATAACTAATAATGAAGCTATTGTCAATAAAGTAAAGCTACTTAGAGATCACGGAAGAACAACTAAATATGAACACCTTACTTTGGGTTATAATGCCAGGTTAGATGAACTGCAAGCCGCAGTTTTGAGAGTAAAACTCAAATACCTTGACCAGTGGAATAGAAAAAGACAACAACTGGCACAGTTGTATAATGACTCATTAAATAAGACAGAACTTATTTTACCTTATTCAGAAAATTCTGTTTATCATTTATATGTAGTAAAAGCAAAAAATAGAAATACAATAATGCAAATGTTGAAAGAAAAAGATGTATCTTTTGGTATTCATTATCCTGTTCCTTTACACCTTCAGAAAGCATTTTCCTTCTTAGGATATAAAAAAGGTGATTTTCCGGTTGCTGAAAAGGTAAGTGAAGAGGTGTTATCGCTTCCGATGTTTCCAGAGTTAAAGGAAGAAGAGATAAAATATATAACTAATATTATTAAAAACATAGATTGAGCTTTCATCTTTTTGTTATTGACTTTTAGATGATGACTGATAGATTAAAAATAAGGAGCAAGATATGTATAAAAATAAAAAAGTTGCGTTGGTAATTCCTGCGTATAATGAAGAGAAACTAATAAAACCAACATTACAACACATTCCAGATTTAATAGATAGAGTTTATGTGATTGATGATGGAAGCAAGGATAATATGGCTGAAGTTATAAAGGAGTGTAAGAAAAATGACCAAAGAATTGAACTGATACAACATCCAAAGAATTTAGGAGTTGGTTATGCAGTGATTACAGGATATAAAAAGAGTTTTCAGGATGGGTTTGATATTACAGTTGTTGTTGGTGGAGATTATCAGATGGATTTAGCAGAAGTAGAAAGATTTTTAGAACCATTAGCAAATGACGAATGTGATTATGTTAAGGGAAACAGATTTTTAGTTGAAAAGAATGTATTTGAGGATATGCCCAAGATAAGATTGATTGGAAATTCTATCCTTTCACTTTTAACAAAGGTTGCCTCGGGTTATTATAAAATTTTTGATGTTGTAGATGGATACACTGCTATAACAAAAAGAACAATAGAGTTAATTAATTGGAACAAAGCATGGAAAGGATATGGTTATCCAATGGACTTTTTAATAAGGTTAAATGCATATGGGTTGAGGGTAAAGGATATCCCAAGAAGAGCAATCTATTTAGAAGGGGAAAGGCAATCCCAGATAAAAGGATTAGTATATGTAATTAAAGTTACCCCAATGCTTATAAAGGGATTTTTCTGGCGATTAATAAAAAGATATATCTTCCGCGATTTTCATCCATTAGTATTTTTCTATTTTGGCGGAATACTCTTTTTATTAGCGGGCATTATTTATGGAGGATTTCTTATCTATCAACAGATTGCAAGGATTGGGGTTTCAGGGCCAAGAGCAGTAATCTGTGCAATCCTTTTAATTTTGGGATTTCAGTCTTTTCTATTTGCTATGTTATTTGATATGGAGACAAATAGCGATTGATAACTGAAAGAATAATAAAAAGTATAGCATTTTTATTTAGAATAGAAGAGAATTTGATTAGAAACAAGCTAACCCCAAAAGACCTGCAGAATATTTACAAAGAGATTTCCTTGAAAGAACTTCCCTTTAGAGAGAAAATAATAAGAAAATTTATCTTTTCTTTCTTAAGATTTTTTGGTGCCTCCTGGCGGTTAAAAATTACTAATATAATTAAATTCTTTAGAAACCCTAGTCAAAGTATTAAAATCAGAGATGTCGGTTATCGTTGATACCGCAAAAGGACTTTT
>CAYYAU010000180.1:0-3329 GCA_964469765.1 uncultured Clostridia bacterium
TGCTCATAAAGATTTAAGAAGAGCACGTAGTGCAGCTATTTCAATTATCCCTACAACAACCAATGCAGCAAAAGCAGTAGCTGAAGTTATTCCAACACTGAAAGGGAAGTTTGATGGTATGGCAATGAGGGTACCGACTCCGGATGGCTCAATTTCAGATATAACAATGATTGTAAAAAGAGATACAACTGTTGAAGAAGTAAATGATATTTTAAGAAAAGCATCTGAAAATGAAATGAAAGGGATTTTAGGGTATACAGAGGACCCCATTGTTTCAAAGGATGTGGTTGGTTCACCGTATTCTGCTATTGTGGATGCTCTGTCAACTCGTGTTATGCAAGGGAATATGGTTAAGGTGCTTTCCTGGTATGATAATGAGTGGGGATACTCTTGTAGGATTGTTGATTTATTGAAAATAGTAGCAGAAAAAGGAGTGTAGCCGTTAAAATAGATAAGAGATTAGTTTTGGAGGTACACAATGAAAGAAAGACTATCAGTAAAGGATGTTGATATTAAGAATAAGAAAGTTTTGATGAGATGTGATTTCAATGTTCCCCTTGATGAAAATAGAAATATTACAGATGATACCAGAATCAAGGCAAGTTTACCTACAATTGAGTATTGTCTCAATCAGAACTGTTCTGTTATCCTTATGTCTCATCTTGGAAGGCCAAAAGGAAAAGTAAAACCAGAACTTAGTTTAAAACCTGTATATGAGTATTTAAGGAAGTATTTTGAAAATAAAAATATTGTAGTGAAATGGAGTAAGGATTGCATTGGTGAAAAGGTAAAGGAAGAAGTTTCTTCATTAAACAATAAGGAAGTTCTTTTAATAGAGAATTTAAGGTTTCATCCTGAAGAAGAAGCAAATGATTCAAATTTTGCAAAGAGTCTTTCTTCATTAGGAGAAGTTTTTGTTCAGGATGCCTTTGGAAGTGTGCATAGAAAACACGCCTCTACAGTGGGTATAACTAACTATCTTCTTTCTGTAAGTGGGTTTCTTCTACAAAAAGAGATTGAGTTTTTAAATAAAGCATTAGAAAACCCTACTAATCCTTATCTTGTTATATTAGGTGGTGCGAAGGTTTCTGACAAAATAGATGTAATTGAAAATTTAATGGATAAAGCTGATTCTTTTATTATAGGTGGAGCAATGGCGTATACCTTTTTAAAAACAGAGGGGGTTGAGGTGGGTAGTTCTTTAGTTGAAGAGGATAAGATCTCTTTGGCTAAGGATATACTTGAGAAGGCTAATAAAATGAAAAAACTTGTATTGCTTCCAATTGACCATGTAATAGCTAATGAAGTTTCTTCTAATGCTGATGTAAAAGAGACTGAAGGTATTGACATCCCGTCTGGATGGAAAGGGGTGGATATAGGTCCCCAATCATTAAGTAGATTTTCAAGTTCAATATATAAAGCCAATACAATTCTTTGGAATGGGCCTGTAGGAGTCTTTGAAATTGAGAAGTTTTCTTATGGTACATCAAGAATTGCTCATCTTTTAGCAGAAATGACATCAAAAGGAGCCACCACTATTGTAGGAGGTGGAGATTCAGTTGCTGCTATAAAAAAGTTTAATCTGGAGAATAAGTTTTCTCATATTTCTACCGGTGGGGGTGCTTCTTTGGAGTTTTTAGAAGGTAAACAGTTACCGGGTATTATGGCTCTAAAAGAAAAAAAATAGTTTTTAGATGGAGGATAAATGTATAGAGTAATATTAATTCTTCATATTATTGTGGCTGTTTTATTGATTATGATTATTCTTCTTCAGATAGGCAGAGGAGCAACTCTTTCTGGACTTTTTGGGGGAGGAAGTACTGAGGCATTTTTAGGGGCTCCCAGTGGAGATATATTTCTAAAAAGAGTAACTGTCATTTTTGCCGTTATATTTATTTTGACTTCATTGTCTTTAACAATTATGTCTACTTCACCTAAGACTGTGTTAAGAAGCAATGTAAGATTCCCAGTTTCTCAAAGTTCTTCACAGAACATTCCACAAGTGCCTAAAAAATAAAATCTGGGTAGGTGGCGGAATTGGTATACGCGTACGTTTGAGGGGCGTATGGGTTTTCCCGTGCGGGTTCGAGTCCCGCCCTACCCATTTTTCCACCTACGCGGTGGAAAAGGAGGGGAAATGAAAAAAAGGATAGGTGAACTTTTGTTGGATATAGAATGTATAAATAGAAACAGATTGAATAAAGCCCTCAAAAAACAAAATAAAATAAGCAAAATGATTGGCGAAGTATTGATTCTTTTAGGGTATGTTAATGAAGAGGTTGTTCTTTCTCTATTAGGGAAACAGTTGGGTTATCCGTATATATCTTTAAGTGAGTTTGATGATTTCCAGCCAGAAATAGTGAAAGAGGTTCCTTACGAAATAGCAAAGAGAGAGTTGTTAGTGCCTTTAAAAAAAGAGAAAGGTTGTTTAGTAGTGGCAATGGCATATCCTCAAAGACATAGAGTAAAGGTTATTTTAGAAAAGGTTATTGGTTGTAAAATAAAACCCTGTATTGCTTCAAAAAATGAAATAAAAAGTTTTATTGAGAAGTATTATGAATATTGAGGAAGTTGTTTTAAGATTAAAAAAAGAATACCCAAAAGCTAAAATTGCATTAGATTTTAAGGTTCCTCATGAACTTCTTATTGCTACAATACTTTCTGCACAGTGTACTGATGAGAGAGTAAATAAAGTTACAACATATCTTTTTAAAAAGTATAAGCATATTAAGGACTATGCGAATGCGTCTTTAAGCGAGTTTGAAAGAGATATAAAGCCTACAGGATTTTATAAGAATAAAGCAAAGAATATAATTAACGCTTGTAAGATAATTATGGAACGATTTAAAGGCAAAGTTCCGAATAATATGGAAGACCTGATGAGTCTTCCAGGTGTTGCTAGAAAAACCGCAAATATTGTTCTTCATAATGCATATGGGATTATTGAAGGTATTCCGGTAGATACACATGTTAGAAGGCTTTCTATAAGGTTGGGTCTTTCCTTATGGGAAGAGCCAAATAAGATTGAGGCTGATTTAATGAAGAAATTACCTAAGAAATATTGGAGAGACTTTAGCTATCTTTTAATTGAACATGGTAGAAGAGTATGTAATGCTCGTTCTCCAAAATGTGATATGTGTTGTTTAAATGATTTGTGTCCTTCTAACTCAAAGAAGTAGAAAGGAGAAGAATGGATATTTTAAGTGCTAATATTGGTTATCCAAGAGTTGGAGCGAATAGAGAATTAAAGAGAATTGTTGAAGGCTATTGGAATAATAATATTAGTGGAGAAGAACTCATTAGAAAGAGTAATGATTTATTACTTTCTA
>CAYYAU010000181.1:0-3299 GCA_964469765.1 uncultured Clostridia bacterium
TTACCTGTAATAAATAAAAAGGCTATAGAGTATGCTTTGAAGGTGGCTGTTGCACTTAACTGTAAGATTAATGCTCTTTCTGTATTTGCTAGAAAACAGTATTTTTACCCAGATTTGCCAAAGAACTACCAAATTTCCCAATACGAATCTCCTTTATGTGAGAGTGGTTATATAGAGATTGATTCAACTACAGTAAGAATTAAACGGATACATTTAGAAGAAGATGCAGGAAAACTTCTCCATGAAATTGGTTCCTATAAAGTTGATGGCAGTTTGGTTGATTTTAATAGATGCGGTATTCCATTAATAGAGATTGTTACTGAGCCTGACTTGTCCAGTGCTCATTCTGCTTATAGATTTCTTATTGAGCTTAAAAGGCTTCTTCAGTATTTAGATGTTTCTGATTGTAATATGGAAGAAGGTTCTTTAAGATGCGATGCGAATATATCAGTAAAGAAGAAGAAAGAGAGCTTACTTGGTATAAAAACTGAGATTAAAAATTTAAACTCATTTAAAGCCGTAGAAAAAGCTCTTTTATTTGAAGAAAAAAGACAGATTTCACTGCTTGAGAATAATGAAAAAATTACTCAAGAAACAAGATTATGGGATGAATCTCAACAAAAAACTTTTTCTATGAGGTCAAAGGAAGAAGCACATGATTATAGATATTTTCCTGAACCAGATTTACTACCTTTAAGAATTGAAAAAGAATGGATTGAGAATATTAAATCCTTACTTCCTGAGTCTCCTTTTAATAGAGAGCAAAGACTTCAGAATGAGTACGGTCTTTCAGATTATGATGCCGGTGTGTTATGCTCTCAAAAATCTCTTGTAGATTATTTTGAGGATTGTGTAAAGAATAATAAAGAAAAGGCGAAGATATTTTCCAATTGGATAACTGTTGAATTGTTAGGAAGGTTAAATGCAAAAGGGAAAACCATAAATGCATCCCCAGTATCTCCTGAAAATCTGAAGAAACTGATTGGACTTATTGACAAAGAGGTTATTTCTGGTAAAATTGCAAAGAAGGTTTTTGATGAGATGTTTAATACAGGAAAACCTCCTGAGGTGATAGTAAAAGAAAAGAACTTATCTCAGATTACAGATGAAAAGGTAATTTCTTCAGTTGTGGATAAAGTAATAAATGATAATGCAAACGTTGTTAAAGAGTATTTATCTGGAAAAGAAAAAGCAATTGGAAGATTGATTGGTGAAGTTATGAGAGATACACAAGGTAAAGCGAATCCGTCCATTCTAAACAGAATTATTAAAAAAAGGCTGGATGAACTTAAAAAATAAAAGTTTAAGTTTAATAGTGATTCTTTCAGCACCTTCTGGTGGAGGGAAAACCACTCTTTGTAGTAAGTTAAGAGGTGCATTTCCAGAAATGGTTTATTCTGTTTCCTATACAACAAGGAGTCCACGAGCCTCAGAGAAAAATGGAAAGGATTATTTTTTTGTTTCAGAACAAGAGTTTAAGGAAAAAATTAAAAGAGGTGAATTTATTGAGTGGGCTAAGGTTCATGGTTACTTCTACGGAACCTCAAAAATATTTTTTGAACAAGCACTTTCAGAGAATAAAGACATAATACTTGAGATTGATATAAAAGGTGGTCTTACAATAAAGAAGAAGTTTAACCATGCAGTAGGAATATTTATTGTTCCTTCTACTTTGTCAGAGCTTAAGAGAAGGCTTATTTTTAGAAAAGAGGATTCTAAACAAATGATTAACAAGAGGTTAAATATTGCTCTAATTGAGATTAAGAAAGCTCAATATTATGATTATTTAGTATTGAATGATAATCTAAATAAAGCGTTTGACGAACTTAAAGCTATAGTAATTGCAGAAAAAAGAAAAATTATAAGAATGAGTGAAGTGATGAACAATCTACTTAAGAAAGGTGTATAGATATGGAAGATAAGAATGTTTTTAAGAATGAATTAGAGAGGTTACTATTAGATACGCAGGGTAATAGATATGAGATTGTTCTTGCAGCACTTAAGATTTTAAAAGAGGAAAAGAAAAAATTTATTAGAAACCCGGCGTGGACTAAGATTATTGATAATATCCTTTATCAGTTATTAAATTCCGATAAATCTCCTATAGAGGCTTTAAAAGAGATTGAAAGAAAAATGAAGGAAACAGAAGAGGAAAAAGATGAAAAAGAGAAAAAATAATAGAGGGATTTTAACAGGTAAACACATACTTATTGGTATGACAGGAAGTATTGCTTGTTATAAAGCGGTTGAACTCATTTCTAAATTGAAAAAAGAAAAAGCTGATATTAATGTTATAATGACAAATAATGCTACAAAATTCATAAGTCCCTTAACACTACAGACAATTTCAGGTTCACAGGTTTATTATGATATGTTTTCATCTGTAAAAAATTTTGATTGTTTACATATAGGTCTTTCCAAAAAGGCAGATATTCTATGTATTGTTCCAGCAACTGCAAACTTTATTGCTAAATTGGCTTATGGATTTGCAGATGATTTACTAACAACTGTAGCATTGGATTGTAAGTGCCCAATTTTGATTGCTCCTGCTATGCATAAACATATGTTTGAGAATATAGTTACAAAAAAGAATATATCTATATTGAAAGAAAGAGGAGTGCATTTTATTGGGCCTGTTGTTGGCACGCTTTCTTCAGGAGAAGAAGGAATAGGAAGATTAATCAATATAGAACAAATTATTATAAAGATAAAATCAATTCTAAAAAAAAAGATTTAGCCTCTTATAATATCCTTATCACCGCTGGTCCTACTAGAGAATTTATAGACCCCGTTAGATTCATATCCAATCTTTCCACAGGAAAAATGGGCTATTATTTAGCAGAAGCCTCTTATTTAAGAGGAGCTAATGTGTTTTTAATAACAGGCCCAACCTCTTTATCATTTCCTTTCCCCATTAATATAAAAAATGTTAATAGCACATTAGAAATGAAAAAAGAGGTAGAAAAAATATTTTCTAATGTTCAGATAGCTATTTCTGCTGCAGCTATTTCGGATTATAGGGTTAAATCTAAAAGAAGCACAAAGATTAAAAAGAAAACCAATACTTTAAATCTAAAGTTTATAAAAAATCCAGATATACTTTTTGAACTTGGAAAAATAAAGAATAATAAAACTGTGGTGGGTTTTTCTTTAGAAGATAGAAATATTATAAAAAATAGCAAGGAAAAAATGAGGACTAAAAATTTAGACCTTATTGTAATTAATACTTTAGAAAGTATAGGAAAAGAAAAAGCTAAGGTTATTTTAGTAGAGAGACTTGGTAATGGTTTTACTGGTAC
>CAYYAU010000182.1:0-3296 GCA_964469765.1 uncultured Clostridia bacterium
ATTTATTTGTTTTTATCCTCAATAAATTTATATCTTTTACACTCTCCATATTTAAAACTGCCAATGGATTATTCTCAGGTAAATGGAAAGGTTTCCTAAAATTAATATAAAACCACATAGAAGTAGAAGGATAATGATATTTTGGACCAAAGAACAATTTTGCTTTATATAAGCCTTTTTCTGCATTCCAAGGAACAGGCCATTTACCTTGCCAGAAGTCTCTTTTTTTATTATAGAGTAATTTTATAAAACTTTTTTTCCCTATAGTTATACAAGGAAGATTATCTTTATAAATTACACAGATTAAAGCTTTGTTTTTAAGTTTTTCTTTTAAAGAAGTATGTTCAATTGTTGCTCTTATTTCAACAAACTCATAATGAAAGTAACTAAATTTGTCAGTAGAAATAAATATTCGAGGTTTTAGAAGGTTATAAACACAAAATAAAAACAAGAAAACAAAAGCTATACTTACAGACTGAATACTTTTATTCAAAATCTCTATGTTATCCTTTCATATTATACTTAGATTTAGTTTCCAAGATAAACGTCACTGGTCCATCATTATATATTTCAACTAACATATGCTTTCCGAAATCTCCTTGTTCAACAGGAATACTCTTTTTTTTTAACATATTATAGAATTTATCATAAAGCAATTTTGCTTTTTCTTTTGAAGCTACATTGGTAAAATCAGGTCTTCTACCTTTTCTACAATCACCATATAAAGTAAATTGAGAAATAAGTAAAGCCCCACCATTAACATCCTTTAAAGAAAGGTTCAACCTTTCTTGTTGGTCGGAGAAGATTCTTAAAGAACAGATTTTTTCAACAAGATACTCTACATCCTTTTCATCATCCTCTTTACTAATTCCAAGTAGTATCACAATTCCTTTATTTATTTCTCTTTTTATATTCTTAGGTTTAATAGTAACAGCGGCTTTTTCAACTCTTTGAATTATTACGCGCATATTCTTCCACCAGTTTAATGGCTTGCGCAACAGAGTTTACATGGACGATCTCTTTTATATCCCATGTATTGATTCCGATAATCCTTTTTTCACAAGCCAAACCTAAAGCAATTTCTGAGAGAGTTCCGAATTTTCCATCTATTGCAACTAAAATATCAGCAGTTCTTACTATAATAGCATTTCTTGCATGATGCATTGCGGTAACAATAGGGATATCAATATATTGATTTGCTTCAGTTTTATTTCTTCCCGGCAGAATTCCTATTGTAGTGCCGCCATACTCTTTTGCACCTTTACATACGGCTTCCATTACTCCACTCATCCCACCACAAATTAGATAGTACCTTCTTAATGCTATTTCTTTTCCAAGATTATATGCAATATCTAAAACTTCTTTTGTTGCTTTACTTCCCCCAATTACACCGACAATCATTTTAACCCCAATATGAAATAACCCAAATCCCTGGTCTAAATGGGCCCAAAGGGAGTTGAACCCTTATTGCAAGCTCCGGAAACTTGTGCTTTATCCATTAAGCTATGGGCCCTCCTTCTTTAAAAGAATAGAAGCGGAATAACGCTGATAACAATCTGAATATCGCTGAAAAGAATATCTGTTTTACATTTTTAATTTTACAGTAAGGATTCTATTTTCTTTAATGCTTTTTTAAGGTTAGAAATATCTTTTCCACCTGCTTCAGCAAGCTCTTTTTTTCCGCCTCCTCCACCTTTTATCTCTAAAGCGATTTTTTTTATTAATTCAGAAGCATCAAATTTTGTTGTCAAATCCTTCGTTACTCCACAGACCAGAATAGCCTTTCCTGTTGAAACCGAACCCAATAAAATTATGCCAGAGCCCAATTTTGATTTTAAAACATCAATAATCTGTCTTATAACATTTATATTTTCTATAGATATCTCTTCAGAGATAAGATTTGTTTTATTTATTACCTTTTTCTTCTTCAGAAGTTCCTCTACTAATGAAGAATAATCCTGTACCCCTTTTTTTCTTTTTAGATTTTTATTCTCCTTTATTATGTTTTTTACATTCTCAACCAGTGTTTCTTTTGGTGTTTTCAATAACTCTTGTAATTCTGATACGATACTGGCTTGTTTTTCATAATAATCAAGTGCACTCTGTGAGGTGATTGCTTCAATTCTTCGTATGCCTGAAGCAATGCTTCTTTCCAAAACTATTTTGAATAAACCAATCTCACCTGTCCAACGACAATGAGTGCCTCCACATAATTCAATACTATATGCATTCTTTATGTCTTTTGGTTCAGAGCCAATTACTATCATTCTTACAGTTGCTCCATATTTTTCCTCAAATAAAGCCATAGGATTATACTTTTTAGCTTCTTCTAAAGAGGTAATAATTACATTAACAGGAAGGTTTTCCATTATCTTTTCGTTTACAATTCTTTCAACCTTTTTTATCTCTTTATATGTTAAAGCCTTAGGATGGGTAAAATCAAATCTTAATCTTTCATGTTCTACAAGAGAGCCAGATTGAAACACATGCATACCTAAAACAGTTCTCAATGCTTTATGTAATAGATGAGTAGCGGTATGGTTTCTTTCAATACTTTTTCTTCTTATTTTATTTACCTCTGCTTTAACGGATTCCTTCTTTCTGAAAGAGCCTTTTTTTACTTTACCTATATGGAGAATAATACCTTTCTCAATTTTCTTTGTATCAACAACCTCAAATATTGATTCTTCATTTTCAATATTACCAATATCTCCAACCTGTCCCCCTGCTTCAGCATAAAATGGCGTTTCTTTTAGAACAATGACTCCTTCTTCTCCAGATGAAAGTAAATCAACGGGTCTGTCGTTCTTTAATAATTCTAATATATTTGTTTGTAAAGATATCATTTCATATCCTTTAAATATAGTTGAATTGATTTTTTTGAATATAGGAGGAATTTTATTAGAAAGAGATTTCCATGACTTTCTGGATATCTTCTTTTGTTCTTCCATTTTTGTATTAAATCCTTTTTCATCAATAAGTAGTCCCTTTTCTTCTACTATTTCTTTTGTTAACTCTAAAGGAAAACCATATGTGTCATAAAGTTTAAAAATATCTTCCCCTTTAATTATCTTATCTTTTGAATTTACTATAATCTCATCTAAAATATTTAGTCCTTTCTGAAGAGTATGTTGGAAATTTTTCTCTTCTAACTTTATAATATTAGCAATCTGTTCTCTATAGGTAACTAACTCAGGATAAATATCCTTCATTAGTTTAACAACCTCACCACTTAAAATATAAAGAATTGGCTTATTTTTCCCTAATATGTATAAATGTCTTATTGCTCTTCTAAT
>CAYYAU010000183.1:0-3295 GCA_964469765.1 uncultured Clostridia bacterium
ATACAACTAAAATTGCTAAATCAGACCAGACCAATGATGAAGAATCTAAGGAGATTAGAGAACCTGAAAAAGAAGAAAAAGAGATATCAAAAGAGGACAGATATATAACAATCAAATCTAATACAATTGGAATCTTTTATCTTAAACCTGTTTCTGAACAGGTTCCTTTAGTAAAGGTTGGTGATATCATAAAGGTGGGGCAACCTATCGGAATTGTAGAATCAATGAAAATTATGAAACAGGTAACGGCTAACAATAATGGTAAGGTAATTAAACTTCTTGTCAATGATGCACAACCAGTAGAGTATGGACAGCCTCTTCTTATAATTGACCCAAACTATTAGGATTTTAAAAATATTACAGAATAGGATAAGAAAGTTATATGTTTAAAAAAATATTAATTGCAAATAGAGGAGAGATTACAATAAGGATTATCCGGGCATGTAAAGAACTGGGAATAAAGACTGTAGCAGTGTATTCAGAAGCTGATAAAAATTCCTTCCATACATATCTTGCAGATGAGAGTGTCTGTATAGGACCTGGTCCATCAAGTGAAAGTTATTTAAATATTCCAAACATAATTAGTGCTGCAGAAATAACAAGAGCAGATGCTATTCATCCTGGTTATGGGTTTTTGGCAGAAAATTCATACTTTGCTGAGGTCTGTGAGTCCTGTGGAATTACATTTATTGGACCATCAAAGGAAATTATATTAGCTATGGGAGATAAGATTGCTGCTAAAAAGACAATGAGAAATGCAAATGTCCCTGTAATACCTGGAAGTAAAGGCGCTGTTAAAAGTCTTGATGAGGCTATAAAGACGGCAAAAAAGATTAAATATCCTTTAATTATAAAAGCATCCGCAGGTGGCGGTGGAAAAGGTATGAGAATTGTTCAAAACGAAGAGGGTTTAAAGAATGCTTTTTTAACAGCTCAAAGTGAAGCTAAAACAGCGTTTGGAAATAGCGAGGTGTATATTGAAAAATATATTGAAGACCCCAAACATATTGAGTTTCAAATTATTGCTGATAAAAAAGGTAACGTAATTTATCTTCCTGAAAGAGATTGTTCAATTCAAAGAAGGCACCAGAAATTAATTGAGGAGTCTCCTGCTGTTGTTGTGAATTCGCATTTAAGGAAAAAAATGGGACAGTCGGCTATAAGAGCAGCCAAATCAGTTAAATATACAAGTGTTGGGACAGTTGAGTTTCTTTTAGACAAACAAGGGAAATTTTATTTTATGGAGATGAACACAAGAATCCAAGTGGAACATCCTGTAAGTGAGTTAGTAACAGGAATAGATTTGGTAAAAGAACAAATCAAAATCGCTTCTGGAGAGAAATTAACTCTCTCTCAAGATGATGTTGAAATTAAAGGACATGCTTTAGAATGTAGAATTAATGCTGAAGATCCGGATAAAGATTTTATCCCCTGTGCAGGGCAAATTACTCATTTTATTCCCCCAGGTGGCCCTGGTATAAGAATTGACACTGGGATATATTCAGGATACAGTATACCTCCGTTCTATGACTCTTTAATAGCTAAATTAATAGTGCTTGGAAACAATAGAACTGAATCAATTCTACGGATGAAAAGAGCTTTAGATGAGTTTATTATTGAAGGTGTTAAAACCACAATTCCATTTCATAAGAAGGTAATGGATAACTCTTATTTTAAAAAAGGAGAAGTCTATACAAACTTTCTCCAAAAGAGAATCTTTTCTGAAAAGTAATTGTTAATTTTTTCCCCGTTAGATAATAGAAATCTAATGGGGTTTGTTTTATAAATCTATAAATTGGAGTTAATATGAAAGATTACTCTTATATTTCTATAATTGTTCCTGTAAGAAATGCAGAACGGACATTAGATAAAACATTTAATTATTTATTAAATATTAATTACCCACGAGACAAAATGGAAATAATAATGAGCGATGGTGGAAGCACAGATTCTACCATTTCCGTAATAAAACAGTGGCAAAAAGAGTATTCTTTTATTAAACTTGTTGAGATTCCTAATTGCCCTTCTCCAGCATTTGCAAGAAATAAGGCTTTAGAGATTGTAAAAGGAGAGTTTATATTTTTTACAGATGGAGATTGTGCGCCTTGTAAGGAGTGGGTTACAGAGATGCTAAAACACTTTTATAGAGATGAGAATATTGGTGCAGTTGGAGGTGAAATCTATACATTAAAGGTGGACAAAGACAATCTCACAGAAGCCTATTGTGAAAACTTTAGATTCAATATGGTTGCTCCTCGATATGGTTTTATTAAAGAGGGGTATTTTCCTGACTTTAAAGACTTTTCTCCTTCAGAGATAGTTGGGCATAGAGCATACTTTTTTGTTACAGCAAATGTCTCCTACAGAAAAAAGGCTATTGAAAAAATAAATCTTCATTTTTGGAAACATCCAACTGGTGAAGATATAGATTTCTGTTTGACATTACATAAGGCTGGTTGGAAACTGTATTTTGCTCCAAAGGCAAAGGTTGACCATATGCATAGAGCCGATTTTAAAGCATTAAAAAAAGTATGGGTAACTTATGGACAGGCTCATCCACCATTATTACAAAAGCACAGTAAAGATGTTTTGGAGATTGTGTTTCAGTTTATTTCTAAAAAACCAAGTATAAGGTTTAGCTCTAAAACAAAAGGGCTTATTTATATAGGTAACTTTCATTTGATGCATATCTTTGGCTTTTTATTTGTGGTGACTCTTTTATTTTCTATATTTAGTAGTAATAAAATCCTTTGGATAATATTAACTGCTACATTCTTTATTGCAGGGATAGGTTTTGCGTTTCGTTTTTTTTCACATTGCTTTAATATGAATCCCAGAAAGCATTTTTTTACATGGGCTAAAATGAAATATATGACAAATCTCTGTTTTTTGAAGGGTGGACTTAAGGGTAAAAAGAAATATAAGGCATTTTGTATAGAACCCAGTTTTTAGACTAATTCACACTGAATTCTGCATGTATCCGCGTAGGTATCAGTGTCTGTCTCTAAAGATCAGCGGCTCCGTCGACGGCTTCTCTATATTTTTAGATAATAGATGAAGAATTCTGGAGAGAGTGGAAGCCTTTTGTCTCCATTAGGATAACATTTATCTTAATCGGATTAGGTATGCTTATTTGGGAATTAATTATAAAGAAATATTTTCGAATACTGACAAAGGGTCAGCCCCTTAACACTTAACACAGGATACAAAGTTGTAGTGAAGGAAAGTATCACCCCGGAATAAATTTCACATTTCAAGGTCTGACCCCAATAAACCTTTTCCGCTCCGGTATCGG
>CAYYAU010000184.1:0-3284 GCA_964469765.1 uncultured Clostridia bacterium
TTTTTTTATAAAGCACAAACCATTAGATTTGATGATAAAAAAAAGTATTCACAAACAAAGCTTAATAATATGTTAATGAAGGTAGAAAATAAGATAGAGGCTAATTCTAAAGACATTCAGGCATATATTGAAAAGGGAATTATCCTTTTTAAAAAAGGAAGAGAGTTTTATCCAGAAGCTTCAAACTGTTTTTATAAAGCCAGAAAGTTAGGCGCATTGGATGTTAGGATATTTTATTATGCAGGAAGAATTTATGAAGAGTTAAATATGATTAATGCTGCTATTACTGAATATGAAAAGTTTCTTAACAATTATCCTAAACATCTATTAACCAGGTTAAGACTTGCAAAGCTGTTATATGAATCAGGAAGAAAAAAAGAGGCTATTGAACATTATGAGATTGCTTATTATCAGAATCCAACCAACATTACGGTGCTTTATAATCTCGGTGTTGCTTATAAAGACAATTTCTTAGAGAAGGATGCTTTGGAAATGTTTAATACTATAGTAGAATTAAAGAAGAAAGTACCGGAAAAACTCTATTTTCACATTGGCCAAATCTACAATAGATGGAAACAATATGATAAAGCAATAGACTGTTTCAAAAATGAGATAAAACTGAATTCTTCTTTTGCTAAGAGTTATGAAGGGATTGCTGTGGCATATCAATTAAGTGGAGATTTTGTTAATGCTAAGAAATATTGGGAGAGATTTTTAGAATTGGTTCCTGATAGTAAAAGAGCTAAAACCAATTTGAGAATCATTAAAAGAAAATTAAGAAAATGAGATATTTCTTTTTAATCATCTTTTTGTTTTTTTATTCTTCATATCTTTATCCTTCCGTGTTTGGGAAAAACAAAGTTATTACACAAACGCCTCAATGGTATATTTACCAAACAGACCATTTCAATATTTATTATTATTCCAAAGCCAAAAATGTTCTGCCTCGAGTAACAGAGATTTTAGAAGATGCTTATGATAAGATTACCTTTGATTTAGACTGTAGTATTGATAAAAAAACTCCTGTTATAATGTATTTTACTCATAATGAGTTTGAACAGACAAACATAGGCGATGTTGAGGAAGGTGTTGGTGGTTTTTCAGAAGCCTTTAAGAATAGATTAGTCATTCCGTATATATCTAATAAGAAGGAACTTGAACATTTAATCTTTCATGAGTTTACTCATATTGTTCAATTCAATATTTGGTATGGAGGTTTCTGGAAATCGTTAAGTTTGGTAAAATCAGTCTTTTATCCTTTATGGTTTATAGAAGGACTTGCAGAATATGAAAGCAAAGAATGGGATAGTTTTGATGATATGGTTATTAGGGATGCAGTTACTTCGGGATATATTCTACCATTGTCCCATCTTAATAATTTTAGTCATTTAGATTATCATAAGACCTATTTAGGATATAAAGAAAGCCATAGCGCCTTACTTTTTCTTGCACAAACCTATGGAAAAGAAAGTATTTCAAAAATTGCACACGAGTTAAAGAATAATCTTGATATTGCAAGCATATTTCGTAAAGTGCTTAAGATAAAATTCAAGAAGTTTGAGAAACAGTGGTTAGATTATCTTAAAAAGAAGTATGAAAAGCAGTTAAAAGATAAAAAAACTCCCACATCCTATGGTCAGTTTCTTACAGAAAAGAATGATTATAATATTAACCCAAAATTTTCACCTTCTTTAGAGAAGATTTTATTTATCTCTGATAGAAAAGGTTACAATGATATTTATACCTTAGATTTAGAAACAAAAAGAGTAAAGCCTATTTTAAGAAATTTAATTCAGAATAAAATTGATAATATACATACTGATGGGCATGCAATAGACTGGAGTAAGGATGGAGAAAGGATTGTTTTTATAGGAGAAAGGAACAAGAGAGATTATATCTATATTTATAACTTGAAAGAGAAAAAAAATAAAAAATTAAAGGTACCTTTATACAATCTCTCTTCTGTATGTTTTTCTCCAGATGGAAAGTATATAGTATTTTCAGCGATGAAGGGTGGTATTGGTGATATCTATTTAGTAGATACTCAAACAAATGAACTTCTGAATTTAACGGATGATATCTACGACGACACCTATCCTGTATTTTCAAATGATGGAAGAAAGGTTATATATGTATCAGAGAGAAATAAGCAAAAAGATATATTCATTCTAAATTTAGATAATGCTTCTATACAAAGAGTAACATCAACATCATTTGATGAGGACCAGCCATGTTGGGATATTGATGATAAAGGAGTATTCTTTGTTGCGGATGAAGATGGTTTTTATGACCTTTACTATTTTTCTTTTGATGATAACACAATCCAGAGACTTACACAAATAAATACAGGTATATTTACACCAGAAATCTCAAATGATGGAAAGTATCTATGTGGCGTAGTGTATAGAAATAATAATAAAGACCTTTTATTAATAGAAAAAAATACATTAGTTCCTTTTGTAGTAAAAAACTCCACCCCTTATTATGTGCCAAGAAGACAAATTACCTTAAAGGAAAAACCTCCTTTTAAATCAAAAGCATATCATTTCAAGGTATCAACAGATCTTTTATATCCATTAATTTACTATTCTACAGTTGATGGTCTTTATATAGTTACTTACTGGCAAGCAAGTGAGATGTTAGGTAATCATCAGGTAGGTTTTCAGATAGAGTATATTTCAAATGAAGATTGGTTAAACTATCAGTTTGAATACAATTTTTTGCCTTTTAGAGTGCGGTTTAGTTTAAATCTATTTGAAAGAAGAAGTAGCTATTATGATGATTATGATAATTTGATATATCGGACACTCACAGGAGGGAGACTTTTAATTAAGTATCCATTTAGTAGATTTTTTAGAACAGAACTTGGATTTTATAATGAGAGAAAAAAAGAAAAAAATAAAACTTATCCTAGTTCTACCACATACGAACAAGAGGATGGAGTTTCATTATCTTTTGTATGGGATAATACCTCTGGGAAGTTTTTAGATGTAATGAATGGACATAGAAACAATCTAACAGTTTATTATGCTTTCAGGAATTTTGGGGGAGATTTTTCTTATTATGATGTGATAGACGAGTTTCAGACCTACTTTACTATATTTAAAGAAGATATTATTGGATTAAGGGTATATCAAGGGTTTTCATTTGGAGAGGATAAGGACACTTTTTATTTAGGAGGTGTTGGCCAACTTAGAGGCTATCCTCGAAATTTTTTAGAAGGAGACACTTTTCATCTTGTAAATGTAGAGTATAGAAAGATGATTTTTGCAAGGATTAACTAT
>CAYYAU010000185.1:0-3277 GCA_964469765.1 uncultured Clostridia bacterium
AAGGTATAGGTTTATTTTAGGCTTCTAAAATCCATAAATGTTTTTTGAAAAAATTTATTCTTCCTTAAAAAGAGAAGAAGAGAGCAGAAAACAACCCTGAATCACTTCGGGTGTCAGGGTTTGGGTGAAGAGAACTTTCTTCTGGTTCATCCCAAGTTTTATTATAAGAAGGAATAAAGTAATGTTGAAAGAGGCAAAAACTATTATTAATTTAGAAGCAGAAGCGTTAAAAAGACTTTCTAAAAGTTTAAATGAAAACTTTAAGAAAGCAGTTGATATTATTTTAAACTGTAAAGGAAGAGTTGTAGTGATGGGTATGGGTAAGTCTGGACATATTGGAAGAAAGATATCCGCAACTTTATCCAGTACAGGAACATCCTCTTTCTTTTTACATCCTGCTGAATGCAGACATGGCGATGCAGGAATGCTCGTTTCAGGAGATGTGGCTCTCATTCTTTCGTATAGTGGTGAAACTGAAGAAATAAAAAAGATTATGCCTTTTCTTAAAGAAATGCATATAAAGATTATATCATTTACAGGTAGGCCCCGTTCTAAAATTGCAAAGATTAGTGATGTTTCAATTGATATAAATGTAAGAAAAGAAGCTTGTCCCTTTAATCTCGCTCCAACAACAAGTACAACCGTTATGTTAGCTTTAGGTGATGCTCTTAGTATTGTGTTATTGAAAAGAAAAGGATTTAAAAAGGAGGATTTTGCAAAATTTCATCCAGGGGGTGTTTTAGGAAAAAGGTTGTCCTTAAAGGTGGCAGACATTATGAGGACAGGAGATTCCAACCCATTAATAAGGGAAAATAAAAGTGTAAAGGATGCTTTATTTGTGATGACAAAAACGAGATTGGGTGCGGTAAATGTAATAAATAAAAAAGGAAAACTTCTAGGATTTTTTACCGACGGAGATCTAAGAAGAAAAATATCTAGGGATAATAAAATTTTAAGTAAAAAAATAAAGGAAGTTATGACTAAAAATCCAACTGTGATTTACAAAGATGATTTGGCTATAAAAGCTGCTAAATTAATTTATATTAGAAAGTTTGATAATATTCCTGTTGTGGATAATAATGGAAAGGCTATTGGTATTGTTGATGAAAGGGATCTTTTAAAAGAAGGAATAATATAAAGACCTTCGCCAAACGAATGATGGATTAACCTCTGGCTAAAAAATCAAAAAGTAAAGACGTAATTAAAAGAAAGGAATTTATAATTATGAATAAATCAATTCTTAACAAGGCAAAAAAGATAAAAGTAATAGCAATGGATGTAGATGGAGTTTTGACAGCAGGAGATATTATTATTCTTAATTCTGGTGAAGAGATTAAGGTGTGGAATGTAAAAGACAGAATGGGTTTTCATCTTGCCAAATTAGCAGGTGGACTAAAATTCGCTTGGATTTCTGGAAGGAAATCTCAAGAAGTAATAAAACGAGCAAATGAAATTGGAATTGATGCGTTGTATTTGAGTGTTGGTGATAAATATGGAGTGTGGGAAAAATTATTAAAAAGGTTTTCTATTATTCCAAAAGAATTGGTATATATTGGTGATGATGTTGTGGATATTCCTATTTTAAAAAGAGCGGGCTTATCGTTTTGTCCACAGGATGCTTGCAAAGAAGTAAAGTCTGTTGTTGATTATGTTAGTGGATTTTCAGGAGGAAAAGGCGTTGTAAGAGAGGTTATAGAGATTATCTTGAAATCACAGAATAAGTGGAAAAAGGCAATCAGTTTCTATAATAAATGAGAGTGACAAAGAGAATTAGAAGATTTCTGGAATATTTAATAGTGGAAATACTGTTTTATTCTGTTCGTCCATTTGGATTCAAAATAAGTTCGTGGTTTGGAGCACAATTAGGTAGTATTTCATATGGAATACTTTTTAAAATAAAAAAACAGATTAAGAATAATCTAAAAATGGTTTTTTCTGATTGGCCATTAGAAAAAATTAATAAAGTAACAAAGAAAGTTTTTGTTCATTTAGGCAGGAGTTTTTTTGAGGTATTATCCCTTCCCACCATAAATCCATACAACATTGATAAAGTTGTTGAAGTGGATGGACTTATAAATCTTAAAGATGCATTTAGCAAAAATAAGGGTGTTTTATGGCTTACTGCACATTTTGGTAATTGGGAATTAATGGGCGCATATGTTGCTCTTAAAGGGTATCCATTAAATGTCATAGCAAGAAGGATTAATAATGAAGCAATAAATAGACTTATTGTACGTATTAGAGAGTCGGCAAAGATGAAATGTATTCTTAGGAAACAATCTTTAAAAAAAATTTTATCTGCTTTAAGAAAGAAAGAGATTCTTGCTTTCCTGATTGACCAGGATACAAGAAGAGTAGCGGGTGTTTTTGTTGATTTTTTAGGGAAAAAAGCCTATACTCCAATTGGGCTTGCAAGTATTGCTCTAAAAACAAAAGCACCAGTAATTCCGGGGTTTATAATAAGGGATGGACATAAACATAGGATTTGTATAGAAAAACCGCTTTCAGTTATTGAAGATTCTAATTACGAGACTGCATTAAAAAGAAACACTCAGCTTTATAACACTTATATTGAGAAGTATATAAAGATGTACCCCGAACAATGGGTGTGGATGCATAATAGATGGAGAAAATAAGATTTTTGGGTAACTAAATGATTAGAATTAACAGTTTGTGTAAGTGTGGTTGTAGCCTACTAATTCTTTCAATATTTTTTTTTGGTTGTTCAGAAAATAAAAAAGATTTAATTGATAATACATCCTATTTGCCTGAACAGTCTTTAGAAAATTTCACATTTATAGCTACAGAATCCGGTAAGAAACAATGGAGACTTTCTGCATATAAAGCTGAAAGTTATTTAGAAAAGGAAAAAACATTTGTTTATAAACTTAAGATGAAGTTTTTTGAAGATAATAAACAGACTTCCGTGCTTACTGCTGATGAGGGAGTTCTTGACCATAAGACAGATAATATTAAGTTAAAAGGAAATGTTAAATTAAGTTCATTAAAACAAAGGGTTGATATCTTTACAGATGAGATTTTATGGGATGCAACTAAAAAATTAATTCTCTCAGACTCTTTTGTAAGAGAAGAAAGAGAAGATATTATAGTTACTGGTAAAGGACTTGAAGCTGACCCAAATCTTGAAAGGATTGTTATTAAAGAAAATGTAAAAGCTATTAAAAAGAAATGGTGATAAGGAAAAAGGAGGAAGCAGAAAAGAAATTTTCTTAAATCTAAAATAAATTTTTTAACGCTAAAAAATTTCAGGCTTAGC
>CAYYAU010000186.1:0-3264 GCA_964469765.1 uncultured Clostridia bacterium
AAAGCAGAAAAATTGAAACTCGCCCTTTGGGCTCAGACATCAATTTTTCCAGAAGTGAAGATGGCGCCTTTATTTTTTAGCTAAAATTTATAATGATTTTGAAAATTTATTTTCCGCTTAGAGAAAGGAAAGATAAAGGGATAACAAAAGGTATAAATTTATTTTAGGCTTCTAAAATCCATAAATGTTTTCAAAAAAATTATTCTTCCTTAATGAAAGAAAGGGAGGAAAAGAAGTTTTTTTCTCAAACTGTATGGATTTCTTAATAGAAGACAGAAAAATTTAAATTAGTAGTGGGAGAGAAACATGCCAACAGTAAATCAATTAATAAAACATGGAAGAAAAAAATTAAAAAGGAAAACAAAGGCCCCTGCTTTAGAAAAGAACCCATTTAAAAGAGGTGTTTGTGTCCGTGTTTATACAACTACACCTAAAAAGCCAAATTCTGCTTTAAGAAAGGTTGCTCGTGTTAAACTTACAAATAGACAAGAGGTTACTGCATATATTCCAGGCATTGGACATAACTTACAAGAACACTCAATTGTAATGATAAGAGGCGGTAGAGTGAAGGACCTTCCTGGAATAAGGTATCATATTGTTAGAGGTGTGCTTGATACTTCAGGTACAGCCGATAGAAAAAAGTCAAGGTCAAAGTATGGAACAAAAAAGTCTTCATAAATATATGGAGTAAATAAATGAGAAAAAGAAGAGCTGAAAAAAAAGAACTTAATCCTGACTATAAGTATAATAGCATATTGGTTACAAAGTTTATTAATAAATTGATGTGGAGGGGTAAAAAGACCGTTGCTGAAAGAATTTTTTATAATGCAGTTGAATCAGCTTCTAAAAAGCTAAAGATGCCACCTTTAGAGCTAATTAATAAAGCAATTGAGAATGTAAGGCCTTTATTAGAGGTAAGACCCCGACGAGTTGGAGGAGCGACTTATCAGGTTCCTATAGAGGTGAGGTCTGAAAGAGGAATTGAACTTGCTATTAGATGGATAATAATGTTTTCTAGACAACGAGAAGGTAAAGCTATGGAGAAAAAGTTAGAAGAAGAACTAATATCCGCTGTTAAGAAAGAAGGATTAGCCATTAAAAAAAGAGAAGATACACATAAAATGGCAGAGGCAAATAGAGCATTTGCTCATTATCGTTGGTAAAACATCTATATTTAATGAAAGGAAGTAGTTAGTTTCTTTGGTGTTTGTTTGAGTAAAGGAAAAGTATAGTTATGAAAGGGACTTGTTATGTGCAAAAAACGAGGGATGATTTTAAGGTTCAAGCGAAGGGATTTTGTATGAATGGATACAGTTTGGATAAAATAAGAAATATAGGTTTTATTGCCCATATAGATGCTGGAAAAACTACTACTACTGAGAGGGTTCTCTATTATACAGGAAAAATTTATAAGATGGGAGAGGTGCATGAAGGAACAGCCACTATGGACTGGATGGAGCAGGAACAACAAAGAGGTATAACCATAACATCTGCAGCAACGACATGTTTTTGGCGAGATTGTAAAATTAACATTATTGATACCCCTGGTCATGTAGATTTTACTGCAGAGGTTGAACGTTCATTAAGGGTATTAGATGGTGTAGTGGTTATTTTCTGTGCTGTTGGTGGTGTACAGCCTCAATCCGAAACTGTGTGGCGTCAAGCAGATAGGTATAATGTACCTAAACTTACATTTATTAATAAAATGGATAGAGTGGGAGCGGATTTTTTTAAGGTAGTAAAAAAGATTAAAGAAAAATTAGATGCTAATCCTGTTGTTCTTCAGTTACCTTTAGAAAAGGAAGAAAATTTTATAGGAGTAATTGATTTGGTTAATGAGACTGCACGAGTTTATAATGGAGATGGGTTAGGTATAAGATATAACCAAACCCCAATCCCGAATAAATATTTAGATTTGGTTAAAGAATATAGACATCATCTTATAGAGAAGATTGTAGAGATTGATGATGTGTTATTGGAAAAATATATTGAAAATCATACAATTTCAAATGAAGAAATTATCTCTGCTATAAGGAAAGCTACATTACTAAATAGAATCGTTCCGGTATTTTGTGGCTCTGCTTTAAAGAATAAAGGAATTCAGTTTCTTTTAGATGGGGTAGTTGATTTTCTTCCTTCTCCTTTAGATATAAAAGCAATAAAAGGATTTAATCCAAAAACAAAAAAGGAAGAGGAAAGAAAAGCATCTGAAAAAGAGCCTTTTTCTGCGTTAGCCTTTAAAATTTCAGTAGACCCATTTGTAGGAAAACTTACTTATGTAAGAGCCTATTCTGGGATTTTGAAGAAAGGTTCATATGTTTACAATGTAAATAAAGAAAAAAAGGAAAGAGTTGCTCGTATTCTTCAGATGCACGCAAATCGTAGAGAAGAGATTTCTCATCTTTCTGCTGGCAACATCGCGGCATTGGTTGGCTTAAAGAGTACAGCGACTGGTGAGACATTGACCCCTGATAATAGAGTAATACTTCTGGAGAAAATGCATTTTCCAGAACCTGTTGTTTCTTTAGCAATTGAACCAAAATCAAAGGCTGATGAAGATAGACTTTCTTCTGCTCTTTTTAAACTTTCAGAAGAAGACCCTACATTTAAAGTAAAGGTTAATAAAGAAACCTCTCAAACAATAATATCAGGAATGGGAGAGTTACATCTTGAGGTTTTGGTGAATAGACTTCAGAAAGAGTTTAATGTAGTTGCTAATGTAGGTAAACCCCATGTAGCGTATAAAGAAACCATTACTAAAGAGATAATTCAAGAAGGGAAATTTATCAAACAGGCTGGAGGAAAAGGGCAGTATGGTCATGTAGTAATTAGAATTGTGCCTTTAGAGAGAGGAAAGGGGTTTGAATTTGAAAATAAGATTGTTTCCGGTGCTATTCCGAAGGAATACATCCCTGCAGTGGAAAAAGGCATTAAAGAATCTATGGAGAACGGAGTTCTTATAGGTTATCCGCTGGTTGATTTAAAAGTAAGCTTAATTGATGGGAGTTTTCATGAGGTAGACTCTTCAGATGTAGCTTTTAAGATTGCGGGTTCTTTAGCCTTAAGAGAGGGAGCAAAAAAAGCAAATCCTATTATTCTTGAACCAATAATGAAGATTGAAATTGTTGTTCCAAAAGAGTATCTTGGTGACGTACTTGGAGACTTCAGTAGTAGAAGAGGAAAGGTTCAACATTTAGAGTTACAGAAGAATTTACAGATTATTGATGGGATAGTACCACTCGCAGAGATGTTTGGATATGCAAC
>CAYYAU010000187.1:0-3257 GCA_964469765.1 uncultured Clostridia bacterium
CGATGGTTACTTGTTAACACACGTAATCTTTTACCATTATATAAAAATCTCTGTTATTTTTGTTTTTTTAATAGATGTGCTCTGAATAGATAATAAAATTGATGTTTTAGGTTGTAGACTGAGGGGCTGTATCATTTTTGTTAAAAGATAATCCGTTTTTCTATAAATTTTACTAAAAAATATTTGATATATTAATAATATTATCTCGATAAAATTTACAGAAAAATATTTAACGTATTATAATAATGTTGTCTAGATAAAATATGAGGCACACTAATGTTGTTGTTACGGGAGGTGCAGGTTTTATCGGTTCGAATCTAGTGAGAGCGCTATCAAGACTTAATAATAGTTATATAACTATTATTGATGATCTTTCTACAGGTAATTTTTGGAACATCCAGGATTTGGTAAATACAGAAAAAATCAAGTTTATCAAGGGAAGTATTACGGATTTGGTCCTCTTAAAAAAAACATTTAATGATGTTGACTATGTATTCCATCAAGCAGCAATTCCTTCTGTACCAAGAAGTATAAAAAATCCAATTAATTCAAATAATGTAAACATCAATGGAACGCTTAACGTACTTGTTGCTGCAAAAGAAAAAGATGTAAAAAAAGTAGTTTATGCTTCTTCAAGTAGTGTTTATGGAGATGCACCAACATTACCTAAAAAAGAGGATATGACACTAAACCCTCTATCACCTTATGCCATAAGTAAACTTACAGGTGAATATTATTGTCAAGTTTTTACTAAAATATACGGTCTGCCTACTGTTTCTCTTAGATATTTTAATGTTTATGGGCCGAGGCAGGATGCATCAAGTGACTATGCAGCTGTTATCCCTAAATTTATTTACAGAGTTTTAAATGGGGAACCTCCGCTTATCTATGGTGACGGTAAACAGACACGGGATTTTACTTTCATCGAGGATGTCGTACACGCCAATATACTAGCCGTTGAGAGTAAAGCAACAGGTGTTTTTAATATTGGTGGAGGAAAAAGTATCACAATAAACGATCTCGCTAAGTTAATTATGAAAATATGTGGGAAATACTTTGATCCAATTTATGACGATCCACAGTCTGGAGATCCTAAACATTCCCTTGCCGATATTTCTAAAGCAAAAGAAAAACTTGGTTATGTACCAAAATTTAACTTAAAACGCGGTTTGGAGGAAACTGTAAAATGGTTTCAAAAACAAATATAAGAGAAAAAATAGTCTGCATCGTTGGACTTGGATATGTTGGTTTACCCTTGGCTAAAGCTTTTTCAAAGTATGTTAAAGTAATAGGTTTTGATATTGACGGAAAGAAAATGAATAGACTGAATAAAGAGTATAATAATCTTGAATTAACATCAGATCCTACAAAGATTAAATTAGCAGATGTTGTTATAATAGCGGTTCCGACTCCAGTTACTAAGTCGAAAGAACCAGATTTATCTTTTGTAAAATCTGCTTCAAGAATTATTGGTCAGAACCTTAAAAAAAATGCTATTGTTGTTTTGGAATCTACAGTTTACCCTGGTGTTACTGAGGAGATTGTTGGATCGATTTTAGAAAAAGAATCTGGTTTGAAGCTCGGCAGAGATTTTAAGATAGGTTATTCTCCTGAGAGAGTTAATCCTGGTGATAGCGCCCATACGTTAGATAAAATAACGAAGATTGTTTCTGGCATGGATGAGGAGACCACTGAGAAGCTTGTAGAGTTGTATGGGATGGTTACTACGGTTTATAAAACCACGAATATTAGAATCGCTGAAGCAGCTAAGGTCATTGAGAATATTCAGAGAGATTTGAATATTGCTTTGATGAATGAGCTGTCTATCATATTTCATAAAATGAAGTTGGATACCAAGGCTGTGTTAGATGCCGCATCAACAAAATGGAATTTTCATCGTTATGAACCAGGATTAGTTGGTGGGCATTGTATTCCTGTTGATCCATATTATTTGGTATATAAGGCCAAAGAGATTGGTTATCACCCTCAAGTCATACTTGCTGGACGTTCGGTTAATGATTATATGTCTAAACATGTTGTGGATCTTACTATTAGAGCACTTAATGAAGCAGGCAAAATTATGAATGGATCTAAGATTCTAATAATGGGGCTGACTTTTAAAGAAAATGTATCAGACGTTAGAGAAACACCGGTAAAAGAAGTGATCAAAGAGTTAAAAGAATTTAACTGTGAAATCTATGGCTATGATCCACTGTTGAATAAAGAAGATATAGGTCGTTTTGGTATAACCGCATTGGATAATATAAGCGATGCTAATGTTGACTGTGTGATTATAACGGTTGCCCATGATGTATTTAAAGAAATAAGATTAGATGATTTGAAAGCAATTATGAGTTATAAACCTGTATTGATAGATTGTCGTGGAATGTTCAGATCTGAAACGGAGAAAAACGGAATGATATACCGAACATTATGAGGTTTTTTATGGACGTGATTATCCTTTGTCATACTGAATTCGGGTTTGTATATAATAAAGAGATTATCTTTGATAAACGAGATATCAATGGTGTAAAAAGAGGTGTTTTAAATTTAGCAAAAATTGCAGATTCCTATGATGCTAAAGTCACTTTTGCTGTGATGCCAGAGGTAGCTGAATATTTTCCAAAGAATATAAAACCACATGAAATCGGATTGCATATTCATCCTGGATGGATGAAATGGAACACTCATAAAAAATTTCAGTGGTATGTTGGTGATGCATACCTAAAAAAACATTGTAATTTACTGGTAAACTCCACTGTTTTACGGGACTATTCTTATAAAGATCAATTAGACATAATACGGACTGGGAAAGGATATGTGGAAGATACATTCGGAATGGCAGTAACATCATTTGTTGCTGGTAGATGGTCTATAAATAATGACACCGTCAAAGCGCTCATACGTTTAGGAATAACTCATGAATGTTCAGCTCTGGCACATTCAAAATCTTATCATTATGATTGGTCAAAGCTTCCGAGGATTTGCATGCCGTATCATCCAAGTGAAATGGATTATCAACAGAAGGGAAATTTACCATTGTTAATCGTACCGATTTCTCAAATGTTTCGTATTGGTAGCGTTAACCCGGAGAATATACCCAGATTTGGATTACCATGGTTAAAGGCATGTTTTTTAGAATATTATAAACAAGGTTTACCGTTATTTCATATCTGTTTACATTCTCCATCTATGACTGATCAGTTTTTTATTTCTGCAATGAATCATCTGTTAAGATTCATTTCAAGACATGAAAA
>CAYYAU010000188.1:0-3243 GCA_964469765.1 uncultured Clostridia bacterium
GAAAAAGAGGGGAAAATTGTAGGTATCTTTCCTTCTTTTGAATACAAGAATATAGTCGGCAGAAAATTCTTGATATCGCAACCCTTCATCGAATACGGCGGAATTTTATCAGAAGGGCTATTAAAGAAAGACTGGTTGGTTTTTAAAGAAAAAGTGGAGAATAAATTAAAACAAGACAATATACCTGCTTTAAAAATAAATGGATTTGCGGGTCAAGATGGTATTTTTCATCAGCAGAAATTGTATGAATGTGGCTATTTAAATCTTAAATCTCCTCATCAAATGTGGAGTAATAGCCTTGATAGACAAGCAAGAAAGGCTGTCAACAAAGCAATAAGAAGTGGACTTGAGTGTTTTCAAGAAACAAATGAAACAGCTATCAAAGAAAAATTTTATCCTCTTTATTTTAAATCAATGAAAAAACTGGGAAGTCCTCCTTTCTCACTTAAATATTTTCTGGTTAAACACGCTACCTTTAGAGAAAAGATGAAATTGTTCCTTGTTAAAAATAGAGAAGGTGAAATTTTGGCAGCTCTGATGGGGTATGCCTTTGATAGAAATGTCTTCATCGAATTTAGTGTTTCCAAAAAGGAAGGGTTGCCTCAGCGTCCTAATGATTTTGTTCACTGGAAATTTATTGAGTGGGCAGCTGTATTAGGTTATCAGCATTTTGATTTTGGAAGTATTCGCTATAATAACCAGAAAAGATTTAAGAAAAAATGGGGTATTGAAATTAAGAATTATATAAATTCTTATATTTTTAACCCAGAAAAACCTCTTAAATACTATTATATAGAAAGCAATGAAAGTAGTATCCAATTCTTGAGTAAACTCTGGGGTCTTTTTATCCCTGGGTTGTTAGCAAAATATATAGGTCCAATTTTACATAAACAATTTGTTAAATAATATGGGAAAAAATATTGATATTTTATTTGTAAATCCTCCTCTTTCGCAGGAAGAGAGGTACGGCCACCTCTCTCCAGGGGGAAGCTTGATGCCACCGATAGGACTATGTTCTTTAGCAGCAACCACTAAAGACGAAGGTTTCAAAACAAAGATATTAGACGCGGCGGCTCTTTGTCTTACAGAAAAAGATACAGCGGAAGAAATTCTCAAATTAAATCCTCGTTATTTGGGACTAACAGCGGCTACTGTCTCTATTCATAATGCCGGAGAGGTAGCCCAGTTTGTTAAGAGTAGGAATAAAGATATGACGATTTTAATCGGCGGGCCGCATTTAGTGGCGGTGCCGGAAAAAACAATGAGTATCTTTCCTGCTTTTGATATAGGAGTTATTGGAGAAGGGGAGAGAACAATTGTAGAATTGTTAAAGGTCTTGGAGGGAAAAAGAGAAGAAGACAAATTAAGCCAGGTTGATGGTCTTGTTTTCAGGCATGAGGGCGGGTTTCAGTTTACTGCTCCTCGGAAATATATCGATAATTTGGACAGCCTTCCCAAACCTGCATGGGATCTTTTGCCGGAATTAAAGAAATATTACCGACCTTCAATTTTACGGGGGTATAATCTTCCGGCTTCTGGTATAGTTACTTCTCGAGGGTGTACAGGCAGGTGTACCTTTTGTGACCGTTCGATGTTTGGTAGTAAGATAAGGGCCAACAGCGCTGAATATGTGCTTGAGGTTATGGAAGAGCTCCACTTTAAGTACGGAATAAGGGAAATATTTATTTTTGATGACAACATGATGCTTTTTCGTAAAAGGTTGGAGAAGCTCTGTAATTCTCTTATTCAAAAAAGAATGAAGTTGAAATGGTCTTGTTTTGCCCGGATTGATTTTGCTTATCCTGACGGCTTAAAGATGATGAAGGAGGCTGGTTGTCGAATGGTTGCCTATGGGATTGAAAGCGGCAACCAGGAAATGCTTGATTTCCTTCAAAAAAACATTAAATTGGACAAGATAAAACAGGTTATAAAATGGACTAAACAAGCTGGGCTTATTGCTGAAGGACTGTTTATGATGGGACTTCCCCGCGAAACGAAAGAAAGCATGCAGGCCACAATTAACTTTGCCAAATCCACTCCTCTTGATGATATTGCTATCACCATCTTTACACCTTTACCTGGGACCAGCCTCTATAAGGAAATTAATCAGTATGGCCGATTTGATGAAGATTGGCGGAAAATGTCGCAACATTATCCAGTTTTTGTCCCCGAGGGATTAACCAGGGAAGAAATTTTAGAGTTTAATAATAAAGGATTAAGAGAATTTTATCTGCGCCCTAAAATGTTGACTAATCTTTTAAGAAGAATCAAAAGCATTAAACATCTGACCGAATTTATCAAGGTCGGTATTTTATTTATTATGAGAGTTGCTAGTTTCAAAATAAATAAAGAAAATGCCTAAAACAGAAAAAGTCTTTTGTGATTCTTGTGGTAAGAATAATTACTCTTATTTATATGATTTTATTTTTCAGAATACTTCTTTAACATTAGTAAGATGTCGTGAATGTGGGCTTATTTATGTAAATCCCCGTTTAACTATTGAACAAAGAAACATATATTTTCAGCAATATATGAGTGGTTCTATTAAAGATGCTCAGTGGTGGGAAGAATATAGAAAGCCTAATGTGGTGGCAGATCTTAAATTGTTATACAGAGTTCACCCTAAGGGAAAATTACTTGATGTCGGATGTGGTTATGGCTTTTTTTTAAAGGAAGCTCAGCGACAAGGCTGGGAAACTTATGGAATTGAAATATCAAATGCTCCTAATCAATATGCTCAAGAGAAGCTGGGTTTGGATGTCCGAAATTACAGTTTAGAGAAAGCGAGTTTTTCTAATAATTATTTTGATGTAATAGTATTGCTTGATGTAATTGGCTATTTACAGTCGCCATCTCAAACACTTACTGAGATAAATCGTATTTTAAAAGATGGGGGCACGGTTATTATCAGAACGTTAGATAGATTCCGTTACATAAAACTCTATAATATTTTGATGAGATTGTTTAACAAATCTATAAGGCTTGAGAATAATCCTTTCTTTGAAAATGACCGAAATTACCATTTTTCCTCTCGAACTTTGAGAAAACTTTTGACTGATAAAGGTTTCTGGAGGGTAAAGGTTTTTAATGCAAAGATGGGTTATTGGCCTTCAGAAAAGAAGATTATAAGATGTCTTAGACGTTGCTTTATATTGTTAACTGATGTTATTCGATTTATTTCTGCCGGTAGGATTTGTTTGGCGCCATCCATCACAGTTGTTGCTAAAAAAATGAACAATTCCT
>CAYYAU010000189.1:0-3229 GCA_964469765.1 uncultured Clostridia bacterium
AAGGATTCTTTGACTTTCTTCATTTAATTTTTCTTTTATTGATTCAGATAGTTCTTTTTCAGGAATAATAGAGTAATCTCCCAAAGGGCTCGTTTGACCCATACCAAATCTCCATACCATATTATGTGCTAATGCCATTGCTTTTTTAAAGTCATCCGCTACTCCTGTTGAGGTGGTATTGAACTTTAGTTTTTCTGCAGCATATCCACCTAAAGAGGCTTTGATATTTGCTAAAACTTGTTCCTTATTCACTGTAAAAAGCTCTTCTCTTGGTTGTTGAAGTACAGCTCCTAATGCACCACCTCTTGTTGCAATAGATGCCTTAAACACATCATCAGTTGGATGGAGAATATATAATACAACAAGGTGTCCGCTCTCATGATAAGCAGTCATCTCTTTTTCATAATCGGTTAATTTCAGTTTATGTTTTACTCCCATCTCTATTCTATCAATAGCAGCGCTTATATCCTTAAACTCAACAATCTGTTTACCTCCTCTTAGAGCAATTAGAGTTGATTCTTTTACAATGTTTTCAATATCAGCAGCACTTTTGTAAACGGTTTTTCTTGCAAGTCTTCCTATATCAATGTTTTGGTCGTGTTTTACTTTTCCTAAATAGTGTCTGAACAGTTCCTCCCTTCCTTCTAAACCAGGTGGTGAGATGTATATCTTTCTATCAAACCTTCCTGCCCTGAGAAGCGCCTTATCTAAAGCCTCTTCAGGAGCGTTTGTTGCACCTATTACAATTACCTGCTCGTTTCTTTCCCTTAAACCATCCATTTCAACTAATAACTGGTTTTGAGTGCTGTTTGTCTCTTCACCACCTAAAAAACTAAACCTACGTCCTCTTCCAATAGCATCTATTTCATCAATAAAGACAATACATACTCCAAAGGCATATGCAAGTTGTCTTGCTTTTTTAAATAATTTTCTTATTCTACTTGCACCCATTCCAACAAATATCTCAACAAATTCACTTCCCGCTAAGGATAGAAATGGAACACCTGCTTCCTTAGCAATTGCTTTAGCCAGAAGTGTTTTTCCACATCCAGGTGGACCAATAAGTAAGATGCCTCTTAGAATCTTTCCCCCAATCTTTTTTAGTTTTGTTCTATCCTTAATGAGCTCAACTATTTCCCATGCTTCTCTTTTAGCCTCTTCAATTCCAATTACATCCTTGAAGGTGGTATCAATGTATTCACTCTTTAATTTTTTCTTAGCAAACTTTAAAAATTGCCCTGTCTGCATACTGATTATCACATAAGCAAAGATTAATGCCTGTAAAGCTCCCATAAGTATTGTAAATGGAATCTGGGCAAGTGTGATTTGTCTATAATAGGATTCTAAAGAAATTAGTCCAATAAATAAAAAGATAAGTAACACCAGAACAATAAATACAATTAATATTCTTATCCAATAATTCATAAAGAAAAGTTTTATTCTTTTATTTAACATTTTTGCCTCCGCCTATTTTTAAAGAATTGAGAATTGATCTGCTTACTGCCTTTTACATCATTTGTAGATAATATGTCGTAGTTCAGATTTTTTTCCTGTTATCTTCTATTTATTCTCTATGTTTCTAATAGAGAGAATTTTTTCAACAATAAGATATATATTGGGAATAACAACCAATGTAAGAAAAGTAGACACAGTCAAACCGCCAATTACTGTAATTGCAAGTGGAGCCCTTAGCTCTGCACCTTCTCCAAATCCTAATGCTAATGGAGTAAGACCCAATATTGTTGTAAGAGAGGTTATTAAAATTGGTCTTAACCTTGTTTTTCCTGCGGTGGTTACCGCCTCTTCTAAAGGGATACTCTTTTTTCTTAATCTATTAATGTAGTCAATTAATACAATGCCGTTATTAACCACAATTCCTCCTAACATTATTATACCTAAAAGGACAATTGCACTAACAGGAGTTTTTGTTATTAAAAGAGCAATAACAACTCCAATTACTGAAAATGGTACAGTAAACATAATAATAAATGGTTGCCATAAAGACTCAAATTGAGCTGCCATAATCATATACACCATTAGAATTGCAAAAAAGAGCGCAAACCTTAAGCTTGAGAATGATTCCTTAATCCTTTTTGATTCACCACTTAGAATGACAGAGTAGTTCTTATAAGGTTTATATTGAGCAATAATCTTTTTTACATCATTTAATACTTTGTTTAACCCTCTTCCCATTATATTTGCAGAAACTACAACTGCCCTTTGCTGGTCTAATCGTAGGATTTGGCTGGGTCCTTTTCCTCTTATTAAGTGAGCCACCTCTCCTAAAGGAACCTCAATATCTAAAGGAGAATGTATTGTAAGTCTTCTTAATTTATCAGGATTATTTCTATCCTCTTTTCTTAAACATACAAATATTGGTATCTCCTTGCCTTCCTCTTTAAACTTTGTTGCCACATAGCCTTTTATTCCTATAAGTGCTGTTTGAGCAATATCGTTTACAGATAGATTATACACAGATGCTCTATCTCTATCTATTTTAATTTTTGTTTCAGGAGAAGGTGCACTAAGGGTTGATTTGATGCCATACACTTTATCAATCCCTTTAAGTTTTTTAGTAATATCTTCAGATAACTCTTTTAAAACCGTCAGTTTAGGCCCTTTTATTTCTAAAATAATAGGACTGGTTGCTTCAATAGAGGATGTAAAGGCACTCTCTTCAAGTATGTATTCAAGGCGGCCACCTTCTAATATATACTTATTCAGTTTATTTTTTAATTCCTTAATGATATCATTTGTTGGGCGAGCCTTCTTTTTACCCTTAGGTGTTATAATCTTTCCTTTTTCTAAATTTACAAATATCTGTGCTTGATGAGAACCTAACGCTTCTAACACTTTTGAAGTTGATGCAACATTTGTGTTTATATCTTTTACTTCTGGAATCTGGTTGAGAATTTTCTCAATCTTCTTTGATATTTTATTTGTTACCTCAACCTTTGTTCCAACAGGCATATTGAGCTTTATGATAAATTGTCTTTGGTCAATGCGAGGCATAAACACCTTTTCTAAAGTAAGAAAGATTCCAATACTTATAACAAAAACTAAAAAAGTTAATATAAAAACATCTCTTCTTCGTCTAAACGAAAATGAGAGGGTCTTTTCGTAAAGACGTAAGAAAGGAATCTTTAAATTTAATGGTTTATTCTCCTTTGTTCCAATGATAGAAAGCCGAGGAATAAGAGATAATGCAACAAACAAAGATGCAATTAAA
>CAYYAU010000190.1:0-3181 GCA_964469765.1 uncultured Clostridia bacterium
GGAGTGGTTCTTTCCCAAAAAATTCTATCTTTTATAAACACTCTTAAGGCTGTGGTAAAATTGTGATACCCAATTCCGGAAGTAAGATTAGCAAATCGCCAACGTTTTCCAATGGATTTTAAATAGGAAACTTTCTTATTAAGTCTATAATGTGTCCATATACTTGCAGGTAAGATGCCAAGTTTTAAGAAAATAGGAACCTTATTAAGAAGGGGGAATGGTGGAATTATTTGTGAAAGAAATTCAAAAACTAATACATACCCTGCACCAAAAAGCGCAGCTAAAATAGGGGTTGTAAATATAAGTTTTTTCTCCTCTTTATCAAGCAGTTTATATTCCTTATAGTAAAACTTAAATGTATCAATTATTCCTTTGACATCAGCAGGCGGAGCCCGTTCATTTAGAATGTGTAGTATTACATATAAATAACCAAATACTGAAAGTAACCCTGCTAGTAGCACAAAGTTAAAGATTGGCATACTGGGGTTATATTTACTCAATATTAGATAGAAAAAGTAAGGAATACCCACCTTTGCTATTTCTTCATAGATTGGTGCATGTTTAAGTGGAGAGTATCGTATCCCATATTTTCTTTCAAGGAATCTTCCAAGCGAACCCAGAGAAACTCCTTCAATTATGCCATAAGTAATAAGTTCCTTTGTTAAAACACCTATTGCATCTGAGGTGATTAAATTTTCTCTTTTTAGATTAAGTAATTCATTTTTAATTGAATCCTTTTCTTCATTCCAAAGTTCTTTTGCTAATTCTATATCACCTGACTTTGCAAACTCTACTATATCGCTAATTAATGATTTTACATACGTTGGCCCTGATTTTCTCATTTGTTCTGCCAATTTTTCTATTAATTGAGAATGTTTTTGTTTTAAACCAGAAGGAACCTCTAAATCTTTTACATCTTTCCACAATGTGTAAAGTTCTTCAAAGGTTTTACCAGTCTTATAATGATTCTCTACAGCATCTAATTTATCCTTTATAGATTGTTTTGCCTTTTGCCTTTCTAATTTTGCTAATTCTTTTTTTATTCTTTCTTTAATTTCATTTAATTGAGCTTTTTTATCTTCAACTTTAATATCATATTTTTTATACTCATCCAATGCTTTTAATTCTTCAACAATTCTTTCTTCAACTAAATCAAACTCTTCTTTATTTAGTAATTCATTAATTGTATTTAACCTTTGTTGAAATTCTATTTCAATTTCTTCTTTTATATTGTCTATTAGTTGTTCAATCTTATTTTTTGTATTCTCATCATAGGATTTGATTCTAATGTAAAACTGGAGTGCTAATAAACAATCCTTTTTCCTTAATTTATCCTTTGCTTTTTCAAAATACACCTCAAATTCAACTTTATCAAGTTGTTTTTTTAAGTCTTCTACTTGTTCTAAAAATTTTCTATCTTCTATCCTGAATTTTTCTATCTCTTTCTCAATAGTTTGAATACTTTTTCTTGCTTTTTCTATTTTACTTCCGTCTTTTTGTGTTTTGGCTTCTTTAATTAATCCATAAGTTTCAAGTAAAGATATTCTTATTAAAAGAAGATTTTCTGTCTCTTTTCTTTTTTTAGTTAATTCTTTCTTTACCTTGTTTTCTTCTTCCTTAAGCTGTTTATCTAAAGATTCTGGGGAGATTTTCTCTTTTTTAGCTTGATTAATAATTTCAAGCATCCTTTCTGGATAAAAAACCAAGAAAGGATAAGAAAGCCTTGCCCAAATTTGACATAGCTTTGTATCAATCTCTTCTGCAGAAAACTTTCCAGTTGTTGTAGCCTGCTCCAATTTTTCTTGGCGGTCTTCTGATAAACCTATTTCATTAATCCTACTGAATATTTCTTCTATTAACTGTTTAGATTCTTTGTCTCTTTTACCTCCAATCTGCAAAGCTCTAAGTTCAACCGCTCTATTTAAACCATTATACAATCCAACTACCACATAATCAGCATTAACTGCTATTATCTCGTCAGTTAATGATTCCATGTCTATTCCTAAAACCTTTTTTATTGACTTATTTATCTCTCTTGTTTCCTGTCCAGAAAACTCTTTTGCCTCTATCTTGTCTTTTACCCAATGAAATAACTTTTTAATTTTATCTAAAGATGTAACATTTAATTTACTTCTTGGAAAATCTCTATATTCATCTAAATTAGATACAGCTTCTCTTAAACGAAATAAAGAATCTTTATTATTCTTAATGGTTATTAGATATGGAATCTCCAAAGCACAAGCAGTTAAAAATCTTTCCTTGGTCTTTTTATCAGGCAGAACTTTTGAGTAGTCCATTGCTCTTTCGGAAAACTCCTTAATGAGAGAGGACGAATCTTCTATTGCAGAAACTAAAAGATTAAAATCTTTTTCACCAATCAACCATTTAGATTTACACTTGTCATTTCCATCTTCACCAGTCAGTAACAAAGCCTTTAGAGTAGGAATAAGAATATTTGATAGTGCCACTTTCTCCAAAAGAGGAACCAAACGCTGAATCCGCTTCCTCTGGCGTTCATCTGGCTCTTTTTTAAGACAAAAAGCCTCTATTTTTTTCTTCTGTATCCATAAGGTTAATTCTTTTTTAATTTGAGCCTCCACCTTTTCTTTGGAAAACCTTTTTGCTTTTTCTCCTGAGACCATTTTGAGTTGCCTTTGTAATTTCTTTTTAACCACATCCAGTAAGGATAAATCTATGCCATGTTCTCTAATTTGATTCAACAGTATTTCAGCGCCTTTGTTGTCACAAATCCAATAATCAGGAGAAAGTAAAAGCCCCTTTTGAGCTAAATCTATTAACTTTTTACCTTTTTCTATATTGCCTGAAGAGTCACCTTTTCTCCACGCTAGTTCCTTGTATCTTTGCAGGTCAAACTCAAAATGTTGTTTAAAGTCTTCAATATCATTAAAATCCTCATTCTCTTCAAAAGACTTCTTTAATAAAAAGAATCTCCAGTAATGCAAATCTTTCATATTACTTATTGCATAAGTTTTATCTAACTTAACCTTTAAACCAGGTGGACTAACATTTTCTTTTCCTTTCTTAGGTTCAATTAACTGAACATCTTCAATCTCACAGAAGAGAAGCAATAAAACAATATCGCAAGGACGGAATCTATTAGAAAACCCCAATTTTCTTACAGTCCAATGCTCAGCCATTATTAAAAAAGATTCTTTAATTT